>JAFEGC010000019.1 GCA_018240265.1 Pseudomonadota bacterium
TCGCCGGAGCCCGACCCGTTTGCAGTGGCGCGCCAAGGATGGCGTGCCGCATGCCGAAAATCTCCCTAACTGCAGCATTAAGCGATCTGCGGCTAGGTGCCCCCAGTTAGAATGCGGGTATCCCTTTTGAGGATGCCGCCATGGATTCCGCCAAACTTCAGAAACTGCGCGAGCGCTTCGGTGAGGCCGGAGTGTTCGACATCGACGACCCGGTGCTCAAGGCCGCCGCCCAGCGTATCGCCACGCCCGACGGGCGGCGCACCCTGCCTTATGCAGGTGTATCGACTTTTTTCGGCCTGCCGTTGCGGGACTGCTGCGAAGGCCTGGACATCGCGGTGGTCGGCGTACCCATGGATCTGGGCGTGTCCAATCGGTCGGGCGCGCGTCTCGGGCCGCGCGCCATCCGCGGCGTCGAGCGCATCGGCCCGTTTCATCACCGTTACCGTGACGTGCCCGCTGCGCATTGCCGCGTGGCGGATATCGGCGATGTGCCGTTTCGCAGCCGCTACAGTTTGGCGCAGTCCATCGAGGATATCGAGACGTTCTATCGGGGCCTGGTCGATCGCGACATACGGCCGCTGTCGGCGGGCGGTGACCACAGCATCACGTATCCCATTCTCAAGGCGGTGGGCGAGCGGTGCCCCGTGGGCATGGTGCACATCGATGCGCATTGCGACACCGGTGGCATTTACGATGACACAAAGTTTCATCACGGCGGCCCCTTTCGCTACGCCGTGCTCGACGGCGTGTTGGACCCCGAGCGCACCATTCAGATCGGTATTCGCGGCGGATCCAATCTCATCTGGGAATTTTCCAACGCTTCGGGCATGACGGTGCTGAACATCGAGGATTTCACCGCGCTGGGCGTGGAAGCGGTGGCGCACAAGGCGCGCGAGGTGGTGGGGGAGGGCCCGGTCTACCTGTCCATCGACGTCGACGGCTTCGACCCGGCCTTCGCGCCCGGCACGGGCACGCCGGAGGTCGGCGGCATCACGCCGCGCGAAGGGCTGGAATTGCTGTGGCGCCTGCGTGGTCTGGACATCGTCGGCGCCGACGTGGTGGAAGTGGCGCCGCAGTACGATCCGACCACCAACACTGCGCAGCTCGGTGCGCAGCTGCTGTTCGAGGAACTGGCGCTGATGACCCTGGGGCGCACCAGAAGGTTTGGCGTGGGTGCGCCGCCGTGAGCGCCGGCGGCAGCGTCGCGGAACCTTAGGCGGTCGCGATGAGAGTTCTACGCCGCGCGGATTATCGCGCCATGCCCTGGAAGAACGGCGGCGGCATCACCCACGAAGTGGCGCGCGAGCCGGCGCAGGGCGAGAGTTTCGAGTGGCGCCTGAGCCTGGCGCGCATCGACCGGTCCGGTCCGTTCTCCGATTTCAGCGGTTACTTGCGCATCATGCTGCTGCTGGAAGGCGAGGGCTTCACGCTGCGCAGCCCAGGTGAACCGGACCGCGTGTTCCGGCCGCAGGGCGAAGCGCAACGCTTCGACGGCGCGATGCCCGTGCAATGCGAGCTGGCAGGCAGTTCCTGCACCGATCTCAACCTGATGGTGCGCGACACGCGCGAAGTAAGCACGCGCACGGCGCGGATCGAGGCGCCGCTGGCGCTGCGCGCGCGTGAGTTGCCAGACGATGCGCGCCGCGGCTCGTCAGGCGATCCGCTGCGCGGCAGGCGGGACGGTGCGCCGGTGGGAACGCCATGCGGCGCGCAACACGATACGCTGATCTTGTTCGTGCTGCAGGGCGCGTGCCGCGTGCGGGACGGCGCTCGCGAGGAGGAATTGGCGGCGTGGGATACGGCTATCATCGAGCCTGTTCGAGCCGAGCCCGTTCGGCCTGATGCTGCCCAGCGCGAAGCCAGTCAGCCCGATGCTGCCCGTCCCGGCGTCATTCACCGCGGGCCCGATCTGCGCATCCTGGTAAGTCCCGCGCCGGACGTGCCCGTGCCCGCCATGCTGTTCATCGCGGCCGTGCGCTGAGGCTGCGCGCGGGCCGGGCGGGTGCCGTGCCGAAGGCATGCAGCGCATCGGCCTGGCTTTTCAGATGGTTCGCCATGCGCCCGCAGACCAGGTCGCATAGTTCGTAAACGGCAGGGTCCGCGATGCGGTAGTAGGCGGCCGTTCCCTGCGCATCGCGCGCCACCAGCCCGAAGCGCGACAGCACGCCCAGGTGCTTGGAAACATTGGCCTGGCTGCAGGCCAGCATCTGTGTCAGCTGATTGACGTTGCGCGGGCCGCGGCGCAGCTCGTTCAGGATTTTCAGGCGCAGCGGCTCGGACAGGGCGCGGAAATAATCCGCCACGTGGGCCAGCGCGCGGTCATCGAGATGTTTCACGTAATGGCAATACCGACTGGGATGGTGCGGCAAACTCTATCACTCTTGCGCTTGATTGCTATATCGCTTAATAGTAATATAGTATCGGAAATCGGGAGTTCGTTCAAATGCATGGTTTTGCGCGCCGTTTGCCCGCACTGTTTCTCGCCCTTGGAAGTGGCGCGGCCACCGCCGCCACCGCCAATCCCGCCGCTACCTACCAAGTGGGCGCCGCAACCGGCACGGGGCGTTTCGAAACCCCGGGACAGTTGGTGGCGGTGGGACAGGCGGAGCTTGCCGCGCAGGCCGGTGGGCGCATCACCGAGATGCTGGTGCGGAGCGGCGATGCCGTGCGGCGCGGCCAAGTGCTGCTGCGCATCGATGCGCCGGCGGCGCGCGCCGGCGCGCAGGCCAGCGCGGCGCAGTCCGGCGCCGCGGATGCGCAGTTGCTCAGTGCGCGCGCCGATTTCGAGCGCGCCACCCGGCTGCACGAAAAGCATTATCTGAGCGATGCCGCCCTGCAGCGGGCGCAGGCGCAGCTACGCGCGGTGGAGGCGCAGGCGACCGCGGCGGCGGCGCAGGCGCGCGCCGCGCGCGAGGTGGCGGGCTGGGAGGAATTGCGCGCGCCCTATGATGGTTGGGTGACGGCCGTACGGGTCGCGGCCGGCGATCTGACGCAGCCGGGTCAGCCGTTGGTGGCGGTGTACGCGCCGGGTCCCATGCGCGCGATGGCCGATGTGCCGGAGGACATCGCCCGCGATCTACTCCCCGATCGACCGGTGCGTCTGGCGTACCCGACCGGTTCCTGCGCCGGCGCGCCGGTTGAAATGCCGTCCTGGACGCTGGTGCCGGCGGTCGATGCGCGCAGCCGCAGCGTCGGCGTGCGCGTGGAGTTGCCGGCGCTGCGCGATTGCGTCCCCGGCGTGCTGGTGCGCTTGAGCCTGCCTACTCGCGCCAGCCGCCCATCCCTGTCGGTGCCCCGCAGCGCGTTGGTGCGCCGGGGCGAGTTCGATGCCGTGTACGTGATGTCGGACGATGGCCGCGCACAGTTGCGCCAAGTCCGCCTGGGAGAAGCGCATGCCGATGCGGTCGAGGTGCTGGCGGGCCTGGAACCGGGCGAGCGCGTGCTGCGCGAGGCAGTGCGGTATCAGGCGCCCGCCTCGCCGGGCGCGGCGCCGTGAGCATCGAGCACGCCGTCGCGAGCAGTGGCCTCAACGCGCCGCTTCGGCCGCCTGGAACGCTGGGCGCCAGCGGGCGCCTGGCGCGCCGCTTCCAGGATTCGCGCCTCACGCCGCTTCTGGCGCTGGTGGCGTTGCTCTTGGGCGTGTTCGCGGTGCTGGTGACGCCGCGCGAGGAAGAGCCGCAGATCAATGTCACCATGGCCAATGTGCTGATTCCCTTTCCCGGCGCTTCGGTGCGGGACGTGGAGCAAATGGTGGCGGGCCCGGCCGAGCAGGTGCTGGGGCAGATCGCGGGGCTCGAGCACGTGATGTCGGTGTCGCGGCCGGGCATGGCCATCCTGACCGTGCAGTTCAAGGTGGGCGTGCCGCGCACCGAGGCGCTGGTGCGCCTGCACGATACGCTCAGCGCCAATCGCGACTGGCTGCCGCCGGGCTTGGGCGTGGGCGAGCCCATCGTGAAACCCAAGGGCATCGACGACGTGCCCATTCTCGCGGTCACGCTGTACGACCAGCGGCGCGAGGGTAGCGCCTATGATTTGGAGCGCATCGCGCACGCCATGGAGGCCGAGCTCAAGCGCGTGCGTGGCACGCGCGAGGTGGCCACGCTCGGCGGACCGGGACATGCCATCAACATCGACCTGGACACGGCGGCGCTGCGCGCGTCGGGTCTCACCATCGGCGAGCTGAGCCAGGCCATCCGTTCCGCCAATGGCGGCAGTGCCGCCGGCGATCTCGTGTCCGGCAACGCCAGCGTTCGCATCGATGTGGGTGAGTGGTTTCGCGACGCGGCGGATCTGGGCGAACTGGTGGTGGCAGTACGCGACGGCCGTCCCGTGTACCTGCGGGATCTCGCGCACCTGAGCGACGGGCCGCCGCGGCCCGAGCACTATGTCTGGTACGGCACCGCCGGCGCGAACGCGGCCGAGTATCCGGCGGTCACCTTGAGCGTCACCAAGAAGCCCGGCGAGAACGCGGTGGAGGTGACGCGGCGCCTGCGCGAGCGCGTGGCCAGCCTGCACGGCACGCTCATCCCGGCCGGCGTGGGCGTGGCGATTTCGCGTGACTATGGCGAGACCGCCAACGACAAGGCGCTCAAGCTCATCGAAAAGCTCCTGTTCGCCACCAGCACGGTGGTGGCGCTGGTGTTCTTCGCCATGGGCCGACGCGAGGCGCTGATCGTCGGCGTCGCCGTCGCGCTCACGCTCACCACCACGCTGTTCGCCTCCTGGGCGTGGGGCTTCACGCTCAACCGCGTCTCGCTGTTCGCGCTGGTGTTTTCCATCGGCATCCTGGTCGATGATGCCATTGTGGTGGTGGAGAACATCCACCGCCATCGCCTGCTGGAGCCCGATGCGCCGCTCTTGGATTTGATTCCGCGCGCGGTGGACGAGGTGGGCGGCCCCACCATCCTGGCCACGCTCACGGTCATCGCGGCGCTTCTCCCCATGGCCTTCGTCACGGGCCTGATGGGGCCCTACATGGGGCCCATTCCCATCAACGCCTCGATGGGCATGTTGATTTCTCTCGCCGTGGCCTTCGTGCTCACGCCCTGGCTGGCGCTGCGGCTGTTCAGGCACGTGCGTAGCGGCGTGCCGGGCGAGGCGCACGCCGGCGGCGCGGCCGCCAGGCTCATGCCCTGGGTGCGGCGCATATACTCGCGGTTTCTCGATCCTGTGCGTGGCCAGCGCAACCGCCGGCTGCTGTGGGCCGCGGTGGTCGCACTGATCCTCGTCTCTGTCGCGCTGCCGATACTCGGGCTGGTGATGCTGAAGATGCTGCCCTTCGACAACAAGTCGGAGATCCAGGTGGTGGTGGACATGCCGGTGGGCACGCCGGTGGAGCGTACCGCCGAGGTACTGCATGCGCTGGGAGGCGCGCTGGCTGCGATGCCGGAGGTGAAGGACTACCAGGCTTACGCAGGTCTGGCCTCGCCCATCAACTTCAACGGTCTGGTGCGCCAGTACTACCTGCGCGCATCGAGCGAGCTGGGCGATGTGCAGGTGAACCTGGTGGACAAGCATCATCGGAGCGACCAGAGCCACGTCATCGCCACGCGCATGCGTCCGATCCTGGCGCGGGTCGGCGAGCGTTACGGCGCCAACATCAAGGTGGTGGAGGTGCCGCCCGGGCCGCCGGTGCAGGCGCCCATCGTCGCGGAAATCTATGGGCCCGACGCGGCGGGGCGCGAGCAGCTGGCGGCGAGCGTGCGCCAGGTGTTCGGCAGCACGCGGGGCGTGGTGGACGTGGATTCCAGCACCATCGCCGTCGCGCCGCGCCAGGTGCTGGCCGTGGATCGCGCGCAGGCCGCGCGCCTGGGTGTGCCGCAGGCTGCGGTGGTGGGCACGCTGCGCGCCGGGCTCGTCGGCGAGGACGCGGGATTCTTGCACGATGGCAGCAAGTATCCGACCCCGATCCGCCTGCGCCTGCCGCCGGACACGCAGCGTTCGCTCGCCGCTGCGTCCTCCTTGCGCGTGCGCGCGGCGGACGGTTCGAACGTGGTGGCCGGCTCGCTGCTGCGGCCGGTGGCTGCCACGGTGGAGCAACCCATTTACCACAAGGATCTGCTGCCGGTGAGCTACGTCATCGGCGACATGGCCGGCAAGGTGGACAGCCCGCTGTACGGCATGTTCGAGATGCGCGGCGCCATCACCCGCTTGCGTGGCATCGACGGCGGCGCGGTGCGCGACCTGTTCATCAGCCAGCCGCAGGATGCGTATCGCGGCTACTGGATCAAGTGGGACGGTGAGTGGCAGATTACCTACGAGACCTTCCGCGACATGGGCGCCGCCTACGCCGTCGGGCTGGTGCTCATTTATCTCCTGGTGGTGGCGCAGTTCGGCTCCTATGGCCTGCCGCTGATCATCATGGCGCCGATCCCGCTTACCATCATCGGCGTGATGCCGGGCCATGCGCTGCTCGGCGCGCCGTTCACCGCCACCTCGATGATCGGCATGATCGCGCTGGCCGGCATTATCGTGCGCAATTCCATCCTGCTGGTGGACTTCATCCGGCTGCAGGTGGAGGCGGGCATGCCCGTGGGCGAGGCGGTGATGTCCTCGGTGGCCACGCGCGCGCAACCCATTGCGCTCACTGCGCTGGCGGCGATGCTGGGCGCGCTGTTCATTCTCGATGACCCGATTTTCAACGGTCTCGCCATCTCGCTCATTTTCGGCATCCTGGTGTCCACTGTCCTGACGCTGGTGGTCATCCCGCTGTTGTATTTCGCCGTCTACGGCCACAAGACCGCCGTTTCCGTCCCTTCCACTGGAGAACGTCCATGACCACCTGGCAATTGACCCGCATCATCGCCGGCACTTTCGTGCTGTTGTCGCTCGCTCTCGGCGTACCCGGGAGCCCGCTGTTCCACAGCACCAACTGGCTGTGGTTCACTGCCTTCGTCGGCGTGAACCTGCTGCAGAGCGGCCTGACCCGCTGGTGCCTGATGGAACGTATGCTGCGTGCCGCGGGCCTGCGGGAAGGGCTCTGAGAGGCGCCATGAAAGCGTTGCGCGCATCCTGGATGCTGGCGGCGCTGGTGCCGGCATGGGTCGGGGCGGCAGAGCCGCCGGCCGTGCCCGCACTGGTCGCGGCCTGGCAGGGCGTGATGGCGCAGAGCCCCGAATATGCAGCCGCGCGGGCGCGCCGCGAGCAGGGTCGCGCCGTGCACTCGGCGGCGCGCGCATTGTGGATGCCCACCTTGAGCGCTCAGGGCGGCATCGCGCGCCGCAGCTTCGACAGCGAGACCACCGGCGCGCAGTTTTCCGCTCCCGGATTCGGTTTGAGCAGCGGAGTGGACTTTCGCACCAGCGTGCACGACGGCAACGCGCGCCAATGGGCGTTCGTGCTGCAGCAGCCGTTGCTCGACGCCAGCCGTGTTGCCGACACCCGCGCCTCGCTCGCCCGCGCGCGCATGGCGGAAGCGCAGTTCCGTCAGACCGAACAGGCGCTGATGGTGCGCACCGCCGAAACCCTGGCCGCGGTGGTGGAGGCCGAAGCGCGCTTTCGCGCCATGCGCCGCCAGCACCAGGCGGCGGCCCGTGCGCGCGACACCGCGCAGGCGCGTTACGAGGCCGGCGACATTCCGGTCACGGATTGGCGCGAGGCGCAGGCGCAGCTCGATGAACTCGCGGTTCGCGAACTGGACACGCAACAGGTGTTGGCAGTGGCCAGCGCCGCCTATACGGATTTGACCGGTCTTCCGCCACCGATGAGCGTGCCGGACCCGCAACAGCCCTCGCTGGACGACACGGCGCGCGACCGTGACGATGACTCCCTGAACGACTGGTTGGAAAGGGCTCGTCACAGCAGCCCCATGCTGGCGTTGCAGAGTGAGCAGCTGGCGCTGGCCGAGGCGGAAGAGCGGCGGTGGTCGCGCCTGGATGGATTCCAGCTGAACCTCGTCGGCCAGTTCGGCAGCGAGACCCTGTCGGGACAGGGCGATTACGGCGCCGCGGGCGCCAGCAACCGGCTGGCCACCATCGGATTGCAGGCCAGCGTACCGCTGTTCAGCGGCGGCATGCGCGCGGCGCAGCGCCGCGCGGCGCAATCCGGCGAGCGTGCCGCGCAGGCCGATCTGGCTGCGGTGCGCCAGCGGGTTGAACTGGGCACGCGCACCGCCTGGCTCACAGCCTCCACGGCGCATACGCGCCTGCGCGCGCAGCGCCGCGCGCTGCTCTCCGCCGACAGCCGGCTGGATGCCACGCGCGTGGGCTTCGATGCAGGCGATCGTACCTTGCTCGACCTGCTGTCGGCCGAAGCGGCGGCGTTGCAGGCGGGCGCCGAGGTGGAGCGCGCCCGCTGCGAGGGTTTGATTGCCACGCTGCGGCTGGCGGCGGCGGCGGGAACACTGGATGCCGAATCCCTGATATCGGCCGGAAGTGGAGAGTTCGCCTGCGGGGGATTCCAGGCGCGGTAAATGCTCGAACCTTAACGCGGAGAACCACATGGCTCACATCGTCATCATCGGGGCAGGGCTGGGCGGCGCGCCGGCGGCGTACGAATTGCGCGAGGCGCTGGGCAAGGACCATCGCATCACCGTCGTCAACCAGAGCGACTACTTTCAATTCGTCCCATCGAACCCGTGGCTGGCCGTGGGCTGGCGCAAGCGCGAGGCGATCACCCTGCCCATCGGCGAGTACTTCAAGCGCAAGGGCATCGATTTCATCGCAAGTCCCGTGGTCAGCATCGACGCGCCGGGCAACTGGCTCAAGCTCGGCGACGGGCGCACGCTGGCTTACGATTTCCTGATCATCACCACCGGCCCGAAGCTCGCCTTCGAGGATGTGCCCGGCTCGGGACCGGCCCATCACACCCAGTCCATCTGCACGGTCGACCACGCCGAGCAGGCCTGGACGCTGTACGAGAAATTTCTGCAAGACCCCGGCCCGATGGTGATCGGCGCCATGCCGGGCGCGAGCTGTTTCGGACCGGCGTACGAGTTCGCCTTCATTGTCAGCGCGGATCTCAAGCGTCGCCGACTGCGCAAGAAAGTCCCCATCACCTTCGTCACCAGTGAACCCTACATCGGGCACCTGGGTCTTGCCGGTGTGGGCGACTCCAAGAGCGTGCTGGAGAGCGAGCTGCGCAACAACGACATCAAGTGGGTCACCAACGCCCGCACCACGCGCGTCGAGGCCGGCAAGCTGTTCGCCACCGAGGTGGACGCCAACGGCGCGACGGTGAAGGAGCATGAGCTGGGATTCAAGTTCGCGATGATGCTGCCGGCGTTCAAGGGCGTGGAGGCCGTGGCCGCGGTGCCCGAGCTGTGCAATCCGCGCGGCTTCGTGCTCGTGGACGAATTCCAGCGCAGCAAGAAATACCGCAACATCTTTTCCGCCGGCGTGTGCATCGCGGTGCCGCCGGTGGAGGTGACGCCGATTCCCACCGGTGCGCCCAAGACCGGCTACATGATCGAGACCATGGTCACCGCCATCGTGCGCAACATCGCCGCCGATATCGCGGGCCAGCCGGCTACGACTCAGGGGTCTTGGAATGCCATTTGCCTGGCGGACATGGGCAACACCGGCGCCGCCTTCGTCGCGCTGCCGCAGATTCCACCGCGCAACGTCAACTGGTTCCGCAAGGGGCGCTGGGTTCACTGGGCGAAAATCGCCTTTGAAAAATATTTCCTGTACAAGATGAAGCGCGGCACCTCGGAGCCGATCTACGAGAAGTACATGCTGCGAACTCTGGGCATCAACCGCCTGGAGCAGTAGGCTTTGCGGGAGCGGTAAGTCGTGCGAGGCCGTGCGCCTTTGAAAGTGCAGAGGCTTGGCCAATGCTCCAGCGTCGCCGTGGCGCTGTCATGGCTCAACAGCTCGGCATTGAGGGTCTGCAGCACGGCCAGGGCCTCGACCCGGCCCAGGCGATCGCCTGGCCACCGGGCCAGGTTCGTATCCCGCGCACTGGCGAGATAGGTGATGGCCAGAAGCACCCAGGCCAGCCGCCCGGGCGGATTTGCGGTAATCCTCGACCCGCCGGGAAGCGCGGCGGGCGTCATCGCGTATCCGCCAGCTCTCCCTCCCACTTCGCCACCAGCGTCGAGGCCACCGCATTGCCCACCACGTTGGTGGCGCTGCGGCCCATGTCGAGCAGGTGGTCCACGGCGATGATCATCACCAGGCCCTGTTCGGGGAGCCCAAAGTAGCTGAGCGTGCTGGCGATGACCATCAGCGAGGCGCGCGGCACGCCCGCCATTCCCTTGCTGGTGACCATCAACAACAGCAGCATCACTACCTGCTGCTGCAGCGTGATGTCGATGTGGAAAATCTGCGCGATGAACAGCACCGCGAAGGTGCAGTACATCATCGAGCCGTCGAGATTGAACGAGTAGCCCAGCGGCAGCACGAACGAGGCGATGCGCGGGCTTACGCCGAAGTTCTCCAGCTGTTCCAGCGTGCGCGGATAGGCGGCCTCGGAGCTGGCGGTGGAGAAGGCGATGAGCACCGGGGAGCGGATCGCCCTCATCAGCTCGCGTGCGCGCGGGCCCACGCCCAGGAACAGCGCCAGCGACAAAAATCCCCACAGCGTGAGCAGCGCCGCGTAGAAGCCGCCGACGAAGCGCGCATACACCAGCAGTACCGACAGCCCCTGCGACAGCACGGTGGCGGCGAGCGCGGCGAACACCGCGATCGGCGCCACCGCCATGACGTAGCCGGTCAGCTTGAGCATGATCAGCGAGACTTCGTCGATCCAGTCGATCAAACCGCTGACGCGCTTGCCCAGCGCCGCCGCGGCCACGCCGAACAGCACCGAGAACACCACGATCTGCAGGATTTCGTTGCTCGCCATGGCTTGCACGATGGAGCTGGGAATGACGTGATCGAGAAAATCCTTGAGCTGCGGCGTCACCGCCTTCGGCACCTCGCCCGCCGCCACAGGCGGCTGCGCAAGACCGACGCCGGGCTCGAACCACTGCACCAGGATGAGTCCGATGGTCATGGACACGATCGAGGCGAAGATGAACCAACCCAGGGTTTTCAGACCCACGCGCGCGATGGAGGCCGTGTCCTCCATGCGCGCCACGCCCACGGTGAGCGTGGAAAACACCAACGGCGCGATGATCATCTTGATCAGGTGCAGGAAGGCCGTGGTCACCAGCGACAGGTTCGATGCCACGGACTTGGCGGCCTCTCCCTCTCCCAGCCAGTGATGCAGCAGCAGGCCGGCCAGCGGGCCCGCGATCATCGCGAGCACCACGTAGAGGGTCAGGCGGTTTTTCATCTCATACTTTTATCACAGCCGCCAGCAGCCGATGAAGCAGCGCGGCAAGGTCGGCCGCCTTGGCCGGATCGAAAAGTTGCGGCCGAGCCTCGTCCATGTAGGCCGACTGGGCGATCTCCAGCTGGATCGCATCCACGCCGCGCGAGGGCGCGCCGTAATGCCGGGTGATGTAGCCGCCCTTGAAGCGGCCGTTGGCGACGACGCTGAAGCGGCGTTGCGCTTCCAGCGCCTGCATCACGCATTGCATACGCGTGCGCGAGCAGCTGCGCCCGTCGGCGGTGCCGACGTTGAGATCCGGCAGGCGTCCTTCGAAGAACAGCGGCACTTCGCTGCGAATGGAGTGCGCGTCCCACAGGATGCAGTGACCATGATCGGTGCGGATGCCGTCGATGAGTTCGGCGAGCTTGCGATGATAGGGCAGCCAGTAATCGCGGACACGCTGCTGCACCTCCTCGGCGCCCGGCGCGGCCTCGTGGTACAGCGGCTGGTCGGCGAAGGTGCGCGTCGGGCATACGCCGGTCTCGGCCTGGCCGGGATACAGCGGCGCGCCGTCGGCTGGCCGGTTCAAGTCCACGACGTAGCGCGAATACTCGGCCACCAGAAGTGTGGCGCCCAGGTCTTTGCAGGCCTCGTACAGTTTCGGCACATGCCAGTCGGTGTCCGGCACTCCTTGCGCGACGGGCGTGAGGCGCGCACGCAAGGGTTCGGGAATGAACATGCCGGAATGCGGAAAGCTGATCAGCAGCGCGCTGCGGCCGGGCTCCAAGCGAAACAACGGTGGATTCATGAGCGTGCTCAAGCGGCGTGCGAGGGCAGGAGCGAGGCGACCTGCGCGGTGAAGCGGCCGCGGCGTACCCACTCGTGCGCGACGGCGATGTCCGGCGCGAAGTAGCGGTCATCGACGTAATGCGGCACCTCGGCGCGGATCGCGGCATGCACGCTCTCAAGCCTGGCAGCCGAGCGCGCCGGCCGGTGGAAGTCGATGCCCTGCGCGGCTCCCAGCAGTTCCAGGCCGATCACGGCCGCGGCATTGTCGGCCATGCGCAACAGGCGTCGTGCCGCATGCGTGGCCATGCTGACGTGATCTTCCTGGTTCGCCGAGGTGGGGATGGAATCCACGCTTGCCGGCGCCGCAAGTGTTTTGTTCTCGGACACCAGCGCCGCCGCGGTGACCTGCGCGATCATGAAACCGGAGTTCAAGCCGCTGTGCTCGACCAGGAAGGCGGGCAGGCCGCTCATTTTCGGATCCACCAGCACGGCCAGGCGCCGCTCCGACAGGCTCCCGATCTCGGCCAGCGCAAGCGCCATCTGGTCGGCCGCGAAGGCCACCGGCTCGGCGTGGAAGTTGCCGCCGGAAATGACCTCGCCGCTGTCCAGGAACAGCAGCGGATTGTCGGTGACCGCGTTGGCTTCGATGGTGAGCGTGCGCGCGCAGTGACGCAGCAGGTCGAGCACCGCGCCCATCACCTGCGGCTGGCAGCGAAAGGAATAGGGGTCTTGTACGCGCTCGCAAGCCCGGTGCGAGGCGCGGATCTGGCTGCCGGCGAGCAGCGTGCGGAAGGCGCGCGCCACGTCGATTTGCCCCGGCTGGCCGCGCACTTGATGGACGCGATCATCGAAGGGCGCATCGCTTCCCTTGAGCGCATCTACCGACATGGCGCCGGCGATGATGGCCGCGGCGAACACGTCCTCGGCGGCGAACAGGCCGGCCAGCGCCAGCGCGGTTGAAACTTGCGTGCCGTTGATCAGCGCCAGGCCCTCCTTCGGACGCAGCGTCATCGGCGCCAGGCCCGCGGTGGCGAGCCCTTGCGCGGCGTCGAGCACCCGGCCGCGGTGGCGTACCTGGCCCACGCCCAGCAGCACCGCGCTCATGTGCGCCAGCGGCGCAAGGTCGCCGGAAGCGCCCACCGAGCCCTGCGCCGGGATGAGCGGATACACCTCGTGTTCGAGCAGCCGGTTCAGCGCCGCAACCACGGCCAGGCTCACGCCGGAGTAGCCGCGCGCCAGCGAGTTGATTTTCAGCGCCAGCACCAGTCGCACCACCGCGTCCGGCAGCGGTTCACCCACGCCGGCGGCATGCGACAGCAGCAGGTTTTTCTGCAGCTGCGCGAGCTCATTGGGCGCGATGCGCTCCTTGGCCAGCAACCCGAAGCCGGTGTTGATGCCGTAGGCGGCATCGCCCTTGGCGACGATGCGGTCCACCAGCGCGCAGGAGGCTTGGACTCGTTCTCGATCCGCCTCGTCCAGCGTCAGCGGCGCGGCCTGCGCGTACAGGTGGCGGAGCGAGGCCAGCGTGAGTCGGTGGCTCATGGCGACACCTGCGTGATCATGGGCAGGTTCAAGTGTTGTTCGCGCGCGCAACGGATGGCGATGTCGTAGCCCGCATCGGCATGGCGCATCACGCCGGTGCCCGGATCGTTCCACAATACGCGCGCGATGCGCTTGCCGGCGGCTTCCGTGCCGTCGCAGACGATGACCACGCCGGAGTGCTGCGAGAAGCCCATGCCCACGCCGCCGCCGTGATGGAGTGACACCCAGGTGGCGCCGCTCGCCGTGTTCAGCAACGCGTTCAGCAGAGGCCAGTCGGAGACCGCGTCGGAGCCGTCGCGCATGGCTTCGGTCTCGCGGTTGGGGCTGGCCACCGAGCCCGAGTCCAGGTGATCGCGGCCGATGACCACCGGCGCGGACAGCTCGCCCCGCGCCACCATCTCGTTGAAGGCAAGGCCCAGGCGATGACGCTGGCCCAACCCCACCCAGCAGATGCGCGCCGGCAGGCCCTGGAAGGCGATGCGCTCGCGCGCCATGTCCAGCCACCGGTGCAGATGCGGATCGTCGGGGATCAGTTCTTTGACCTTGGCGTCGGTCTTGTAGATGTCCTCCGGGTCGCCCGACAGAGCCGCCCAGCGGAACGGGCCGATGCCGCGGCAGAACAGCGGTCGGATGTACTCGGGCACGAAGCCGGGGATGTCGAAGGCCCGTGCCACGCCGCTTTCCTTGGCGACCTGGCGGATGTTGTTGCCGTAGTCGAACACCGGCAGGCCCATGTCTTTGTATTCCAGCAAGTACTGCACGTGCTTGGCCATCGAGGCCTTGGCCGCCGCGGCCGTGCCGGCGGGGTCGGAGACGCGGCGCTCATCCCATTGCTCCACGGTCCAGCCCTGCGGCAGATAGCCGTTCACCGGATCGTGCGCGGAAGTCTGATCGGTGAGCGCATCGGGGCGGATGCCACGCCGGCGCAGCTCGGCCAGCACATCGACGATGTTGGCGCACAGCGCCACGGACAGGGCCTTGCCATCCTTGCGCGCCTGCTCGAGCAGGGTGAGCGCGGCGTCCAGCGTCGGTGCCTGCTTGTCCACGTAGCGTGTCTGCAGGCGCTTGTCGATGCGGCTCTGGCGGCATTCCACCGCCAGCATGCCGGCGCCCGCCAGGGTGGCGGCCAGCGGCTGCGCGCCGCCCATGCCACCGAGGCCGCCAGTGAGAATCCACTTGCCGGCGAGCTGGCCGCCGAAATGTTTGCGTCCCATTTCCGCAAAGGTTTCGTAGGTGCCCTGCACGATGCCCTGGCTGCCGATGTAGATCCAGGAGCCGGCCGTCATCTGACCGTACATGGCGAGGCCCTTGCGATCCAGCTCGTTGAAATGTTCCCAGGTGGCCCAATGCGGCACCAGGTTGGAGTTGGCGATGAGCACGCGCGGCGCGTCGCGATGCGTGGGGAACACGCCCACCGGTTTGCCCGACTGCACCAGCAGCGTTTCTTCATCGCTCAGCGTCTTGAGCGTTTCCACGATGCGGTCGAAGCATTCCCAGTTGCGCGCGGCGCGGCCGATGCCGCCGTACACCACCAGCTCCGCCGGATTTTCGGCCACCTCCGGGTCGAGGTTGTTCATGAGCATGCGCAAGGGGGCCTCGGTGGTCCACTGGCGGGCATGCAACTGCGTGCCGCGCGGCGCGCGTACGGGACGGGAGCGGTGCATTGTGGTCATGATGGATCCTTACGGGCGGAAACGCCCGGACATTTCGTAGCGGGAACCGGGGTAGTACAGACGCGCCGCCGAGGCGATGGCGCCGGCGGTCCAGGTGCGGCGCAACACCAGCAGCGCCGGCTCGTGGCGTTTCATCTGCAGCAGCCGGCGCGTGGTCTCATCGGGCATGATCGCGCGCAGGATGTGCTGCGCCTCCTGGAGCGGCGCGGTGCGCATCAGGTATTCGTGCGGTGTGATGCGGGTGAAATCCACCTTCAAATAGTCCGGCGCGATGGCCGACAGCACGCAGCGTTCCTCGAGCTGGATCGGCCGTTCGTTCTCGTGATGCACGATGACCGAGCGGTACAGCAGCGAGCGCGGCGCGACGCCGAAGTCCGCCGCCAGGTCGCCCACCGCGCGCACTTTTTCCAGCGACACGAGCTGCGCGCGATGCGTGCCGCCGCGCTCGCGGATCTCATCGGCGATGTTGCGGATCTGCAGCGGATGCGCCTGGGCGCCGCCCTGCGCCACGAACGTGCCCACGCCGGCGATGCGCACCAGCACGCCCTCGTCCGACAGCTCGCGCAGCGCGCGGTTGGCGGTCATGCGCGACACGCCGAAGGCCTTGACCAACTCATTCTCGGAAGGCACGCGGCTGGCCGCGGCCCACTTGCCGGAGGCGACATTGGACAGGATGTGGCGCTTGACTTTGAGGTACAGCGGCTGGGAGGGGGGGTCGGGCATGTTAAGAGCATAACCTGTATATACAGGTATGGTCAAGACGAAACGTAGCGCCTGAAATCCGGGTAGCCCGCGCACCGCCCGAGGGATCCCAAGCTTGGCGAGGCTCGCGGCGCTTGGCGCTTGGCGCTGCCTCAAGCGGGGCGCCGACCGTGAGGTATAGGATGCATTTGAATGTATTTCGAGCGCTTTTGGGAACGGAATTCAGCCCAAGATGGGGTAGGCTATTCGAGAATGGCGCGCAGGAGAATGATTATGCAGTTCACGGCGGTGTTTCAACGGGTACGAGGTGGGTATCTTGCGTTCGTGGAGGAGCTTCCCGGCGCCAATACTCAGGGCGCCACCTTGGCCGAGGCCCGCGAAAACTTGGCGGAGGCTATCGAGCTGGTATTGGAGGCCAATCGCACCTTGGCCGAGGAATTGGTTGCGGGCCGCCGCGTCAAGCGTGAGCCCATCACTGTTCCGGCGGCATGAAACGCCGGGATCTCATTAGGCATCTCGAATTGCAGGGATGCGAGTTTTTACGCGAAGGGAAAAGGCACACCGTTTACGTCAATCGAACGGCGCAAGCATCGAGTACGGTACCGCGCCATCGGGATATCAAAGAGTTTCTGGCCGTCAAGATTTGCCGAGACCTTAAGATCGCGGATCCCCGCTAGATCGATTTTTTCATCCAGCAGCCGAAGTCGCGGCGGCTTGACTCGCGCAGTGCGTGCCGCCCGTCGCGCACCACGACGCGGCCGCCCACCATTACGTCGCGGATGGCGGCGCGGCCTCCGCCGAACACCAGCCGGTCCAGCGCCCGTTCCGGCGGGGCGCCGGCCAGGCTGGGGTGGTCGCCGTCCAGCACCAGCCAGTCGGCGCGGGCGCCGATGCGCAGCTCGCCCACCGCTTGGCCGAGCGCGCGTGCGCCGGCGCGGGCTGCGTGAGCCCACAGACGCTCACCCACGTGCCGTTCGCTGCCGACGCCCGCGCGGCTGCTAGCGCCGCGCCCGCCGCCCGCCAGCACCGCGCGGCGGCGGCGCTTGAGCCGTTGCTGGTATTCGAGCCAGCGCAGCTCCTCGGCCGGGTCCACGCACACCTCGCTGTCCGAGCCGATGCAGGCAAGGCCGCCGGCCTGTAGAAAAAACGCGGTGTCGAACAGGCCGTCGCCGAGATTAGCCTCGGTGGTGGTGCAGATGCAGACGCTGGCGCCGCTGGCGGCGATGCCGCGCAATTCCTCGCGGCGGGTTTGCGTGGCATGTACCAGGCACCAGTGCGGCGTGAGTACGCCGCGGTCCAGGAGCCACTCCACCGGGCGCTTGCCGGTGGCGGCAAGACAGGCCTTCACTTCCAGCACCTGCTCGGCGATATGGATGTGCACGGGCATGCCGGGATCGATCTCGCGCAGGGCCGCGCTCACCTCCGCCAGCGCTTCGGCGCCGACGGCGCGCAAGGAGTGAAAGGCCGCGCCCCAGCGCAGCAGCCCGGCGGGATGCGTGGCGCGGGTCTGCGCGCGAATGAGTTCCACGAATTCGGCGGTGCCCAGGTAGAAGCGCCGCTGGTCCTCGCGTAGCGGCTTGGCGCCGAAGTCGCTGTGCTGGTATAGCACCGGCAGGAAGGTGAGGCCGATGCCGGTGGCGCGCGCCGCGGCGATGACGGCCGCATGAAGCGGGTTCGCGTCCTCGCCGTCGCCAGCACTCACGTCTGCGCGCGCGCGCGCGCGCACGCCGTCGCTCGCCCCATACGCCGCACCATCCTCGCGCCGGTGCAGATAATGAAACTCCGCCACCGAGGTGTAGCCGGCCTCCAGCATTTCGATGAACAATTGCCGCGCGATCAGCTCCAGTTCCGCGGGCGACACGCGGTTCGCCAGCGCAT
>JAFEGC010000001.1 GCA_018240265.1 Pseudomonadota bacterium
CCTGCCAAATCGTCAGTTTAATCTATCATTTTGATCAGAAAATAGCGTATTGATAGCGCTTTGCTATCTTCTTGTTAGCCGTGAATCCTCCGATCATAGGCTCATCATCCGGGGGAGGCAGACATGGTCGATTACATCGGCGTGAGCGACGTGGCGCGCATCATTTCCAGCATGGGTGCCGGCGCTTTCATGGAAAGGCTGGCGGGGGAGATCGAGGCTGATTACCGGCGCTGGAGCCAGTTCGAGAAGTCCGCGCGCCTGGCCAGCCACTCGCCGGTGGGCGTCATCGAGCTCATGCCCACCAGCGATGGCCGGCTGTATTCCTTCAAGTACGTCAACGGCCATCCCAAGAACACGGCGCAGGGCCTGCTCACCGTGACCGCGTTCGGCGTGCTGGCGGACGTGGACACAGGCTATCCGCTGCTGCTGTCCGAGCTCACCGTGACCACGGCGCTGCGCACGGCGGCCATGTCGGCGCTGGCGGCGAAGTGGCTGGCGCGGCCCGGCTCACGCGTCATGGCACTGATCGGCAACGGCGCGCAGAGCGAATTCCAGGCCATCGCCTTTCACCGGATGCTCGGCATCCGCGAGCTCAAGCTGTTCGATGTCGACGGCGCGGCCAGCGCCAAGCTGGAACACAACCTGCGCGCCCTGCCCGAGTTGTCCGACTTCGATATCGTGCGCACCGGCTCGACGCAGGAGGCCTGCCGCGGCGCCGACATCATCACCACCGTGACCGCCGACAAGCGCAACGCCGTGATCCTCACCCCGCCGATGATCGCGCCGGGCACGCATGTGAACGCCGTCGGTGGCGACTGCCCCGGCAAGACCGAACTGCATGCCGACGTGCTGCGCATGCCGCAGGTGCGGGTGGTGGTGGAATACGAGCCGCAGTCGCGCATCGAGGGCGAGATCCAGCAGATGCCGGCGGATTATCCGGTCGTCGAATTCGCGGACATCTGCTGCGGACGCGCACCGGCGCGCACTTCGCCGGCGCAGATCACCATTTTCGACTCGGTGGGCTTCGCGCTTGAGGATTACTCGGCGTTGCGTTTCCTGCATCTGCTGGCCTCGGAACAGCGCGACGCGTGCCGCCAGATCGACCTGGTGCCGCGCCTGCCGGACCCGAAGGATCTATTCGGCGGCACGCTGGGCGGCGGCCGGCGCGCGCGGCTGCGCAAGGTATCTTGATCATGATCGAGCGGGTCAGCCTGATCGGCGCGCCCACCGACATCGGCGCCGGCATGCGCGGTGCGTCGATGGGTCCGGAGGCGTTGCGCGTCGCGGGCATCCGCGCCACGCTCGAATCGCAGGGCGTGCTGGTGCTCGACCGCGGCGACGTCAAGGGTCCGGCCAACCCGGTGCTGCCGCCGGTGAACGGCTACCGGCATCTGCGCGAAGTCCAGGCCTGGTGCCAGGCCGCCCATGATGCCGTGTACGCCGAGCTGCGCGGCGGCCGGCTGCCGATCCTGCTGGGCGGCGATCACGCGCTCGCCATCGGTTCGATCAGCGCCGTGGCGCGGCACTGCCGCGACCGCGGGCTGCCGCTGCGCGTGCTGTGGCTGGACGCGCATGCCGATTTCAACACCAGCCAGCTCACACCCAGCGGCAACGTGCACGGCATGCCGGTATCCTGCCTATGTGGCTACGGTCCGCCGGAACTCACGCACATGAGCGACGCGATGCCCGCGATCGAACCGCACTCGATCCGCCAGATCGGCATCCGCAGCGTCGACCAGGGAGAGAAGCGTTTCGTGCACGAAGTGGGTCTGGAAGTGTTCGACATGCGTTACATCGACGAGGTGGGCATGCGGCGCACGCTGGAAGTGGCGCTGCAGGAGCTGCCGGACGATGCGCACCTGCACGTGAGCTTCGATGTCGATTTTCTCGACCCGGACATCGCGCCCGGCGTGGGCACGACGGTGCCGGGCGGCCCGTCCTACCGCGAAGCGCAGCTGTGCATGGAAATGATCGCCGACACCGGCCGCATGGGCTCGCTGGACGTGATGGAATTGAACCCCGCGCTGGACCTGCGCAACCGCACCGCCGAAGTGGCCGTCGACCTGGTGGCCTCGTTGTTCGGCAAGAGCACGCTGATGCGCCGTGAAAACGGCATCGCGCACGACAAGCGCGACATCGCGTAGCTTCCGCCGCGAGCTTTAAGCGGCAGGTCGCGTAAAGGCCCGCGCACGCGTCGGGCAGCCCGCAGCGGCGGACCGCCCGGTCGCGGCGCGATCCATCAATCGCTGGTCTGGGTACCCGTGTAGTAGGTAATCACATAAGCCCGTATGCTGCCGTCGGCCTGCGGCACGCCATACACCTTGACCTGCGCTCCGCTGACCAGGTTTGCGGTCAGCGCATTCAGGCCGGCCGCCGCGGTCAGATCCTCGGGGCTCACGCTGACCACACCGCCGGTGCGGTCCACCTGATAAGCAAGCGTCGCGGAGCCGCTCGCGGTCGATACCATTACCGGGATCGCCATCACCCCGCCATTCACCGTCATGGTGAAGGAACCGTTGGCGAAGCCGTTCGCCACCGTTCCCAGCGGCAGGCGCGTCGGCATCAGCACCGAGTTGGCCGCAACCCAATCGTTGTTGGCCGAATCCCAGCGCGCGAACGTCGCACCCCAGGGCGTTAGCGTGCCCACCGTGCCGCCGGCATTCACGCTGCCGTTGGCGATGTTGACGAAGTCGCCGATGGCGGCGGCGCCGGTGTGCAACTCGCTGGGATAGGCAAAATTCCACCACTTGAATCCGCTCACATCGTTGCCCTGCGCATCCACGCCGTTGGACTCGGTCGAGGCCAGATAGCCGAGACGATAGGTGTAGTCGTCGCCAGCGGTGCGAAACTGTCGCGTCTGCACGAACCCTGCGTCATCGGTCAGACCGATGCGACCGTCATAGGTCGCAGTCTCGATATCCACAGCCTGCGCCACCAAGTGGGCTGCCAACGGATCGACTACGCTGACATGCACCTTAAAGCCGCGCACCAGCCGCTGGCTGGCGAGAAAACTCGCACCGGTGGCAATCGGCGTGGCATCCGACAGCGCGTCCTGCGGAGCGCGAAAAAAGAACTGGGTGTTGTCGTCGATACCAAGCGTGACGGGACGACCCGTCTCGTCGGTCACCTCGATGAGCGAACCGCCCGCATTTACGTGAAGCACGTGGCCCTCCGGGCTCAGCCACACCGAATTGAAGCTGGCCGAGGTCCAGATGCGCGTAGCCACCAGCGTACCATCTTGCTGATAGCGCGCGGCAACACGTACGTACTTGCCGGTGAGTGTGGCGCTCTGCGCCGCAAAGTCCTTGATCAACGCGCGGGTCCGGGCATCGACGTCATAGAACCAGCTACCGTTGATGGCATCGGCTTGGATGGTCAACGTCTTGCCGGTATCCACCGCGGTTTCTGGATTGCTCACCGGCCGCTGCGCCAGGAGCTTGTCGATGCTGATCGAGGCGTTGTCGGTTGCCACTGCGTTCACCTTGCCGTAGGTGTGGCGCAGCACAAGCCCGCGCAGGTCGCGCACCGGGCGGTGCCGAACGGAGCCGTCGAAACGCACGGCCCAGAGGGTATTGCCCGATCCCACCGGACGGTGACCGACGATGAAGGCCGGATGCGCCAGATCCACTTCCAGATCCAGCGCGCCGTTGCCCGATGCGCTCACCACCCACGGCGAATCGAATCCGATGTGCGCCGCGGTCCACATGCCGGGCGCACTGCCCTGCGCATCCTGGATCTGGATCTGTTCGGGCGGGATGGTGACGCCGGGCGTACCGTCGAAGCCGGCTTGCGGATCCTGCGCCACGGTCAGTGTCACATCGCCCGCGTTGGCGGCCAGGGTCAGTTTCGCACCGGTGTAAGTGCCCTGCGGCACGCTGATTTGCCCGAGCAACTCGCCGATCTGGTCGAGTTCGGCCAGATTCACCACCGGTGCCGGGGATTCGGCCGTGAACACCCGCACCGCATCACCGCCGCCCTGCGGTAGCAGATCCACAGCGAGCACCTTCACGCCGATCACGCTCCAGTCCTCGCTCGAAGCATCGCTGAGAATCAGCGGCACCTGCACCGGTGCCGTGGTAGTCACCGAAGGCGAAATCTGGGCCGAACCCGTTCCGCCACCTCCGCCGCCACAGGCGGTCAGCAGCACGGTGAGCGCGCCGGCGGACAGGAGAGATATCGACGATGTTGGCTTCATGACAGGCTCCGTTGGTTGACACGACCCGTAAGGCACACGCGCCTTTGCATCGGGCAATGCCGGATCAAACGGGTCATGCCGTCGAACGTTGACCACGGTTGTACCACCGTCGCCATCCGCCGACGCCGGCGGTGGTCGCAAGTCGCAAAGTGTGCGTCCCGCACGCCCCGCTTGTGGTTATCATTCCTGCCCGCGCGCGGCCTTGTGGCGGTGCGCATTGACCATAATCATCGAGGCGACACATGGGCCCATTGGCGGGCGTGAAAATTCTGGATCTGAGCCGCGTGCTCGCGGGACCGTGGGCCACGCAATGCCTGGCGGACTTCGGTGCCACGGTGTGGAAAATCGAAAAACCTGGGAGCGGCGATGACACACGCCAGTGGGGCCCGCCCTGGCTCAACGATCGTTGCGGGCGCGCCAGCGGCGAGTCCGCCTACTACCTGAGCGCCAATCGCGGCAAGCAGTCAGTCGCCATCGACATCAGTCAGCCGCGCGGGCAGGCGCTGATCAAGGTGCTGGCGCAACGGGTCGACGTGCTGGTGGAAAACTTCAAGGTGGGAGGGCTCGCGAAATACGGGCTGGACTACGCCTCGTTGCAGCCGCTCAATCAGAGCCTCATCTACTGCTCCATCTCGGCGTTCGGACAGGATGGACCGGAGGCCGCCGGCGCCGGATATGACGCCATGATGCAGGGCAAGGGCGGACTCATGAGCCTCACCGGCAATCCCGAGGATGAGCCGGGCGGCTCGCCGCAGAAAGTGGGCGTGGCGGTGTGCGACCTGATGACCGGCATGTACGCCGTGGCCGCCATCCTCGGCGCGCTGTACGAGCGGCGCGGTTCGGGGCTGGGCCAGCACATCGATCTGGCGTTGCTCGACACGCAGGTGGCGATGCTCGCCAACCAGAACATGAACTTCCTGCTGTCGGGACAATCACCCAAACGCATGGGCACGGCGCATCCCAATCTCGTGCCCTACCAGGCGGTGCGGGCGCAGGACGGAGACTTCATGCTGGCGGTGGGCAACGATCGGCAGTTCGCCGACTTCTGCCGCGTGGCGGGGCAGGAGGCGGCGGCGAGCGACGTGCGCTACGCCACCAATTCGGCGCGCATCGCCCATCGCCGCGAACTGGTCGAGGACATCGGCCGCTGGTGTGGCGCGCACCCGCGCGCCTGGTGGCTGGAACAGCTCGGCCGCGCCCATGTCCCCTGCGGCCCCATCAACGATCTGGCAGCCGTGTTCGAGGAACCGCAGGTCAAGCACCGGCGCATGCGTCTGGATCTGCCGCACCCGCTGTCGGGCTCGGTACCGCAGGTGCGCAATCCCGTGCTGTACTCGCGCACCACACTCGACTATGGCGCGGCGCCACCGCTGCTCGGACAGCAGACGGCGCAGGTACTGGCGGCGCAGACCGGGTCGAGTCCGGAGCAACTGGCCGAACTACGAGCGCTGGGAGTGATCGGCTGAGGAGCGGCGCGCCGTCTTGCGCGGTGCGTGCGCTGACTTCGGTTTGTCGGGCGCGGCGTATGCTGCGGCGGGTTCGGCGACCGCGGCGACTTTTGCCAGGGGACCCGTCATCGGGCCGGCCGGCATCGGTTCCGCGCTCTTACGTTCCATCACGCTGCGCAGATTGGCATCGACGCGCTCGCGCTTCTTGAACTCGGCGATTTCCTCACGATCCACCGCCACGTCCGGCGGCACCACGAACCCCAGCCGCACCGAACCGCCGCGGATGCGCTGCACCGACACGACGATGTGCTCGCCGATGCGCAACTTCTGGCCGGCGCGCCGTGTGAACCCTTGCATGCCGGCAAAGCTAACATGCGACTGCTCGTCCAAGCTACCGCGCGCACTACCCGCCCCACCGGAGTGAGACAGGCCGCGTGCGCCGAAGGTCGCGGCGTTCACGGCGGCACCAGCCGCCGCTTGCCGTCCTTGGTCAGCATAAGCCCGGGCTCATCCAGCGCATCGCGATCCCACAGCTCGCAGGTCACTTCGCGATGCCGCTGATCCAGCGCTTCGCAATAATTCGTGTACTTGCACACCCGCACCGTGCCGCCCTGCCCGTCGCGCACCTTGCTAAACCAATCCGGGTCGGCCAGCGCCGCCCGCGCCAAGGCGATGATGTCGGCCTCACCACGCTCCAGGCTCGCTTCCGCCTGACTGAAGTGATGCACGCCGCCAGCCAGCACCGTCGGCGTGACGAGGCCCGCCGCACGGATCGCGTGCCGGATGCGCGTGGCCGGTTCGCGGTTACGGCCGAAGGGGCCGCGCGCATCCGAGTAGTACGAGGGCATGCACTCATAGCCGCTGCGGCCGGTATAGGGATATGCCGCCTCGCCCACCTTGGGTTGCGCGGCATCCTCGAACTTTCCGCCGCGCGACAGCGAGATAAAGTCCATGCCGGCGCCAGCCAGGCGCGCGGCGAAATACTCGGCATCCTCCACCGTGTTGCCGTCCTCGATGCATTCTTCCGCCAGCATGCGGCAGCCCACCGCGATGCGCGAACCGACCGCCGCGCGCACCGCCGCCAGCACTTCCAGCGGCAGCCGCACGCGCGCCTCGCGCTCACCGCCGTAGCCATCGTCGCGCGTATTGCGCGCCGACAGGAACGAGGCCATGGTGTAGGCGTGCGCATAGTGCAGTTCCACGCCATCGAAACCGGCCTGCGCGGCGCGCTGCGCGGCTGCGGCGAAAATGCCGGGCAGGGTCTGCGGCAGATCGCGGATCGCCGGCACGTGCAGGTCGGTGACACGTTCGCGAAAGCCGTGTTGCAGCGATTCCCAATCGCGCGGGCTCAACGCCTGCCGCAACTCGTCGTCGGTGAGTGCGGCCAGGCGCTCGCGCACCAGCGCCTCGGGCGCATCGGCCGGCAGACGCAGATGGTCTCGATGCGAGGCCTCGATGCGCAGATGTTGGCCGAGAAACTTCTCGCGCGATGGCCGGCGCCGGATGCCCAGGAAATCGATGATCTGGATGAACAGTCGCGTCTGGCCGCCGCTGGCTCGGCGCACCGTTTCCACCAGGCTCGCAAGTCCCGGCACGAAGCGGTCATGGCCGATGCGCAGCAGCGGACCGCTGGGCACGTCGCGCACTCCCGTGGCCTCGACCACCAGCACGCCGGGCCGGCCGCGCGCGAAGCGCTCGTACCATTGCAACACCGCGGGCGTGACCTCGCCTTCCTCGGATGCCCGCCACGGCACCATGGCTGGCACCCAGGTGCGCGAGGTCAGCCTCACCGGTCCGACATCGACCGGTGAGAACAACCGCGAGCGCTGCGCCACCGCCGCATCGGGCCAGGGTTCGCAGATCGGCGCGTACTTGATACGCTCAGGTGGACGCCAGGTTGCCATGGGTGGGTAGCTTCACGGTTGCTTCAGAAACTTCGTCGGGGATCACTGCGGTGGCCTCGATTTCCACCAGCGCGTCTTTTTCCATGAGTCCGGCCACCTGCACCACCGACATGGTGGGAAAATTCTTGCCCATCACCGAACGATAGGCGGCGCCGATGGCTTGGATTTCCTGATGATACGCGTCGCGGCTGACCACGAACCAGGTCAGGCGCACGATGTGCTCCGGCCGGCCGCCGGCGCCTTCCAGCACGGCGGCAATGTTGAGCAGCGCCTGGTGCACCTGCCCGGCCAGCGTGCTTTGCACGAAATTGCCCTGCGCATCCCAGCCAATCTGGCCGGCGATGTAGATGGTGCGGCCACGCGCGGCGATGCCGTTGGCGTAACCTTTGGGCCGCGGCCAGTTCGCAGGCTGCAGAATCTCATGGGTCATTTGGATTTTTCCTGAAGCAGTTCCCTGCCGATGATGAGTTTTTGAACTTCGCTCGCACCCTCGTAGATGCGCAGGCTCCGTATGTCACGGTATAGCCGCTCCAGCACCTCGCCACGTACCACGCCGCGGCCGCCGAACATCTGCAGCGCACGATCGATGATCCACTGCGCCGACTCGGTGGCGGTGAGCTTGGCCATGGCCGCCTCGCGCGTCACGTTTTCGCCGCGGTCGCGCAGCCACGCGGCGCGGTAGGTAAGCAGCGCCGCCGCATCGATCTGGCAGGCCATGTCCGCCAGCGCCGCCTGGGTCAACTGGAAATCCGCCAGCGTGCCGCCGAACATGCGGCGCGCCTTGGCATGCGCCAGCGCCTCGTCCAGCGCGCGGCGCGCGAAGCCCAGGGCCGCGGCGGCCACAGTGGTTCGGAACACGTCCAGCGTGCGCATCGCGATCTTGAACCCCTGCCCCTCCTCGCCGATACGCTGCGCGGCAGCGATGCGACAATCCTGGAAGGCCAGGCGCGCCATCGGGTGCGGTGCGATCAGATCGATGCGCGAGGCGACGGACAGGCCGGGCGCATCGGCATCCACCACGAAGGCGGAGATGCCCTGCGCGCCGATGCTGCCGTTGGCACGACGCTCACCTTCGGCGGTGCGCGCGAACACGCAGTAGAAGTCGGCAATGCCGCCGTTGGAGATCCAGGTCTTCTCGCCCGCGAGCCGGTAGGCATCGCCCTCGCGCCGCGCCCGCAACTGCATGGCGGCCACATCCGAGCCCGCCTGCGGTTCGGACAGTGCGAAGGCTGCGATGGCCTCGCCACGCGCCACGCGCGGCAGATAACGGCGCTGCAGCGCCGGATCCGCGGCCAGCGACAGTGCGCCGCTCCCCAACCCCTGCATGGCGAAGGCGAAATCCGCCAGCCCGTCGTGGTAGGCCAGGGTTTCGCGGATCAGGCCGATGGCGCGCGCGTCGAACTCCTGCAGTGCGCCGCCGAATTCACGGCGCACGCAGTAGCGCGTGAAGCCAGCCTCGCCCAGTGCACGTACCAGCCCGCGGCAATGCGCGTCGGCGGCCGGGCCGTCCTCCGGATGCTCCGTTCCGAGCGAGCGTTTCGCCCAGGCGCCGATGTCATGCGCGAGCTGGCAGTGCGCGGCGTCGAAGAACGGCCAGTCGGTGTGGTTTGCGAGCCGCATCAGTTGCCCTGGAACCGTGGGCGCTGTTTGGCCGCGAACGCCTCGAACGCGCGGCGGAAATCCTCGGTCTTCATGCACAACGCCTGCGCCTGCGCCTCGGACTCGATGGCCTGATCCAGCCCCATGTTCCATTCCTGGTTCAGCATGGTCTTGGTGATACCGTGCGCGAAGGTGGGACCGGCGGTGAGCGACTGCGCCAGCGACTGCGCCTCCTTCTGCAGCTCCTCGCCCGCGATCAACCGGCTGTAGAAGCCGCAGGCCAGCGCCTCCTCCGCCGGCACGCCGCGCCCCGACAACAGCCACTCGGCGGCACGGCCGTGGCCGATGAGCCGCGGCAGGATGGCGCAGGCGCCCATGTCGCAGCCGGCAAGGCCGACGCGCGTGAACAGGAAGGCGGTCTTGGAATCCGGCGTGGACAGGCGGATGTCCGAGCACATGGCGAGGATGGCGCCGGCACCGGCGCACACGCCTTCCACTGCGGCGATCACCGGCTGCGGGCAACCGCGGATGGCCTTGACCAGATCGCCGGTCATGCGCGTGAAGTCCAGGATTTCCGGCATGCTCATGCGCGTGAGCGGACCGATGATCTCGTGCACATCGCCCCCCGAGCAGAAGTTGCCGCCGGCACCGGCCAGCACCACCACCTTGACGTCGGTGGCATAGACCAGGCGCCGGAACAGGTCGCGCAGTTCGGCATAGCTGTCGAAAGTCAGCGGATTCTTACGATCGGGCCGATTCAGCGTCGCCCAGCCGATGGCATCGCGCACCTCCCAGCGAAAATGCCGCGCCTGATAGCCCGCCAACGATTGTTTGCCCACATCCATCTCACTCACATCAATTCTCCTCCGGCGACCACGATGCTCTGCCCCGTGACCGACTCGC
Source organism: Pseudomonadota bacterium (assembly GCA_018240265.1). Lineage (GTDB taxonomy): Bacteria > Pseudomonadota > Gammaproteobacteria > Steroidobacterales > Steroidobacteraceae > TMP-86. The sequence goes on from JAFEGC010000001.1 coordinate 10,050, forward strand.
TGCCCGGCCGGCACAGCCAGGCCACTGCGTTCGCCACCTCGTCAGGTTGCACCAACCGCCCCTGGGGATTGGTCTTGGTCAGGGCCTGCACCGCCTCGGCCGCGCTGCGCCGCGTGACCGCGGCGATCTTGCGGGCCGATTCGTGCACGATGTCGGTGTCGGTGTAGCCCGGGCACACGGCATTGACGGTGATGTTGCGCGTGGCCACCTCGCGCGCTACCGCGCGCGTCAGCCCCACCACGCCATGCTTGGCAGCGCAGTACGCCGCCACGTACGCATAGCCGGTGAGCCCGGCGGTGCTGGCGATGGTGACGATGCGGCCGAAGTCGTTCTTGATCATCTCCGGCAGCACCGCCTGGATGCCGTAATACGCGCCGGACAGGTTCACCGCCAGCATCTGGTTCCACAACGCATCGTTGCGCTGCGTGATCGGCGCACTACCGGCCTGCCCGGCATTGTTGATCAGGATGTCGATGCGGCCGAAGGCGGCACGCGCGCCGGCCACCGCCGCTTCCACCTGCTCGCGCGCGCTGACGTCGGCGACGAAATGCGCGGCCTGAGCGCCGCTCGCGCTCAGCTCGGCGCCGATGCTCCGCAGCGTCGCATCGGTGCGCCCGCACAGACTCACCCGCGCACCCAACCCCGCCAGCGCGCGCGCGATGCTGGCACCGATGCCACGTCCAGCACCGGTCACCAGCGCGTGCCGTCCTTCCAGCACCCGCTCCACGCTCATACCGGCCCCACCGCGGTCGCCGCGCGTTCCGCATTGCGCTCGGCCTGGCTCTTGGCCGACAGGTAGGGCAGCGGCCAAGCCTGTCGCGCATAACCCTGCTGCGCCGCCTGCTGCAGCGACCACGACGGGTTGGCCAGGTGCGGGCGCGCCAGCGCGCACAGGTCGGCACGGCCCGCCGCGATGATGGAATTCACGTGATCGGCCTCGTAGATATTGCCCACCGCGATGGTTGGCACCTGCAGCGTGTTGCGCACCAGATCCGAGAACGGCGTCTGATACATGCGCCCGTAGACCGGTCGTTGCGTGGGTACCGTCTGGCCGGTGGAAATGCCCAGGATATCCGCGCCCGCATCGGTGAGCGCGCGCGCGATGGCCAATAGATCCGCCTCACTCAGACCCTGCGGCGCCCAATCGCAGGCCGACAGACGCACGCTCAGGGGTTTGTGCGCGGGCCAGGCTGCGCGCACCGCCGCCAGCACCTGCAGCGGGAACCGCACGCGGTTCTGCACGCTGCCGCCGAACTCATCGGTGCGGTGATTGGTGAGCGGCGAGAGGAAGCTCGCCAGCAGGTAACCGTGCGCCATGTGCAGTTCCAGCATGTCGAAACCGGCCTCATGACCGCGCCGCGCCGCGCCGGCGAAATCCGCGGTGATGCGCTGCATGTCGGTGTCATCCATGACCTTCGGTGTCTGGCTGATGCCCGGCAGGTAAGGCAGCGCCGAGGGCGCGCACAGCGGCCAGTTGCCCGCGGGCAGCGGATGATCGGCCTGCTGCCATCCCAGCTGGGTGGAACCCTTGCGGCCGGCGTGCCCGATCTGCAGGCAGAACCGTGCCGCGCTTTCGGCGTGCACGAAATCCACGATGCGCTGCCAGGCGCGCATCTGCTCCTCGTTCCAGATGCCGGTGCAGCCCGGCGAGATGCGCGCATCGGCCGAGGTGCAGGTCATCTCGGTGAACAGGAGTCCTGCGCCGCCGACGGCGCGGCTGCCGTAGTGAACCAGATGCCAGTCTCCCGGCACGCCATCCACGGCGCGATACTGCGCCATGGGCGAGACCACCACGCGATTGTCCAGCCGCATGCCGCGCAGGGAAAACGGCAGGAACATGGGCGGGCGCGACTCGTCCACGCGGTTGCGTCGTGCCAGATCCGCCTCCACCTCGGCGATGAAGCGCGCATCACGAACTTTCAGATTCGCGTGGCCGATGCGCTGCGAGCCCGACAGCAGGCTGTAGGTGAACTGCAGTGGGTCAAGATCCTGGTAACGCGCCACGTTCTCGAACCACTCCATGCGATTGCGCGCGGCAGCTTGCAGCTTCAGCGCCTCGATGCTGCGCTCGGACTGGTAGCTGGCCAGACCCGCCGGCACATCGGTGGCGCGCGCCAGGTGATGCACCAGCGAAATCGCATCTTCCATGGCGAGCTTGGTGCCCGAACCGATGGAAAAGTGCGCGGTGTGCGCGGCATCGCCGATCAGCACGCGGTTGCCGGCATACCAGCGCTCGCACACGATGCGGTTGAAATTGAGCCAGGCCGAGCCGCGCAGATGCCGCGCGTTGGAGATCAGCTTTTCGCCGCCCAGATAGCGCGCGAACAGCCGTTCGCAGAAGTCGATGGACTGCTGCGTGTCTGCCTGATCCAGGCCATGTGCCTGCCAGGTCTGCTCGCGGGTCTCGACGATGACGGTGGACAGGTCGCTGCTGAACTGATAGGCGTGAATCTGGAACCAACCGTGCTCGGTTTTCTCGAAGGCGAAGGTGAAGGCGTCGAACTTCTGCCGGGTGCCCAGCCAGATGAAGCGGCACTTGCGCACGTCGATGTCGGGTTTGAACACGTCCTGATGGCGCGCGCGGGTCTTGCTGTTCACGCCCTCGGCGACCACCACCAGGTCGGCGCCGTCGAACTGCGCATCGTCGTCCAGTTCCACCTGGAAGCGTTGGATCACGCCCAGCTCGGCCGCGCGCTCCTGCAGGATGTTCAGCAGCTTCTTGCGCGCGATGCCGGCGAAGCCGTGGCCGCTGGTGCGGATGGAGCGGCCCTTGAAATGCACGTCGATGTCGTCCCAGTGGTAGAAGTTCTCCACGATGCGCGCATGCGAGGGTTCGTCCGCCGCGGCGAAGTTGCCCATGGTCTTGTCGGAGAACACCACGCCCCAGCCGAAGGTGTCGTCCGACTGGTTACGCTCGTACACTTCCACCCGGGCGGCGGGCAGCGCTTTTTTGAACAAGATGGCGCAGTACAGACCGGCCGGTCCACCGCCCATGGCGACGATGCGTTTCATGGCGTGATTATAGGCTCAAGGCATATCATTTTAAACCTGAAATAATTAGGCGGACCCCGCCAGGCGCAGGTTTGCGATCGCGGCGGCGAGCTTGGCGCCACTGTCGTCGGATAACGCCGCCTCGCGCAACGCCCGCACCTGCTGGGCGCCGCGGCCGCTACCGACCAAGCCCTCCGCCAAGGCGCAGATCTCCCCGAACGAGCGCCAGCCGCGCTCGTGCGTCGAGCCATAACCCTTGACCAGGTTCTGGCACTCGGCCACTTCCACCGCCAGCGCGTAATCGCTCCCCGCCAGTCCGCGGATCTGACTCAACCACTGTTCGATGCGCGCGTTCTCGGTGACGTAACGCAGCGTACCGCGGCGCAGGCGGCGCAGGCTCGCCAGCACGCGCAACGACAGAAAGCCGCTGATGCTGGACGTGCAAACGCGTCTGCCTGAGGTGAAGCGCGACAGGAAACGCGAGGCGCGGGGCGAGGCCAGCAGGCGACGGCCCAGGGCCGCCGGGAGCGTGGCGCAGATTTCCTCCACCTGCGGCTTGACGAACTCGTTCACGCGCACGAGATCGGTGGGCGCCGCACGTACCTCTGCGCGGATCTGCTCGAAGCGGCCGGCGCGGGTTTTCACCTGCGCCACGCGCATCACGTCCTCGAAGCTCATCCACAGCGCCAGCGAACGCGCCACCACCTCAGTGAGCCGCGTCGATTCGTTGGGACGCGGCTCCCGCCGCAGCATGTCGGCGATGCGATCCAGGTACAGACCCGCGTAGCGGGCGTCCTGGTAATCCACCAGTCGCGCCACCGCGCGGGTCAGCAGCTCGTGCAAGGGCGACGGAAACTCGCCGGCGATGCGCGCCGTCAAGTCATCAGCCAGACGCGCGGACACAGCGAACGCGGTGTTCCCGGCGGTGGACGCCGGCTTCACGCCCGTGCCTGCTTTCGCCGCAGCCGCCGCGACGCGTCCCGCCTCGAACGCCAGCAGGCTGGCTTCGACACCGACACCGGATTCACGAATCGCCGCCTGAAAATGCCGTGTCTCCCACGGCAGGACGCCGCTGCCGGCGATGGCGCCGAAAATCACCGCGCTGATGCGCCCGCCGGCGCGCTCCGCCACCGCCGCCATGTCGAAGGTCACCAGACGTGCGGCGGCCGAGGCTGCGCCCGCCAGCAGCTCCGTTTCGGAAGCGCGGCCATCGCCCAGCGAGGATTTCTCGCCGATGGTGTAGTCACGATGCGTCGAGGCGATGAGCGTGGTGCGCTCGGGAGTGACCAGGCCGCGGTTGATGGCGCGGCCCGCTTCCAGCAGTTCGGAGGCGACCACGATGTCTACGTCGCCGGGGCTGGGCATCAGCGCCATCACCGGCTCGCGCCCGTCGCGCAGCGCCGAGCGCGGAAAGAACTCCAGGTAGTAGATGGTGGCGCCGGTGCGCTGCGCCACTCCGGGTACCGAGGTGGCCTGCGCGAGATAGTCGGCGCTGCGCGCCGTCAGCACCAGCCAATCGGTGACCACGCCGCCGCCCTGCCCGCCCAGCGCGGCGACGGTGAGGGTGATGGGCCGGGTCATAGGCGCTCCGGCGCAGGCGCGGCACGGCCACCCAACAGCCGGATGATGCCCATGCGCAACGCGTGCACGAAGCGATCCCAGCCTGAAGGGTTCTGGATGATGTCGGCGCGATAGAACGACGGACACAGCACCGCCGCGTGCGCCACTTCGCCGCACACCCCGCAGCCCACGCAGGAATTGTCCACGTAGGCCACCGGATCACGCCGCAGCGGATCGGGATGGGTCTTGATGGTCAGCGAAGGACAGCCCGACAGGCGCACGCAGGAGTGGTCGCCGGTGCAGACGTCGGCGTCCACGCCGAAGCGCTCACGTACCACGCGCTTACCCTGCCCCACCAGTTTCTTCAGGAGCGGCGCGATGCGCCGCTGGCGATTCAACTGGCACTCGCCCTCGGCGATGATGATCTTCGGACCGACGAAGCGGGTCTGCAGCGCCTCCTTCAGCACGCTCATGGCCTGGCGCATGTCGTAGGTGCGGATGGTGCGCACCCATTCCACGCCCACGCCGCGCACCGCCGTCTCGATGCGGTTGCGCGCGTGCCGGTTCTTCACCTCGGCGCTGGAGGAGGGAATGTACTGGCCGCCGGTGGCGGCTGAGTAGCCGTTGTCGACGATGATGGTTACGCCGTCGTGCTGGTTGAACACGGCGTTGCCGATGCCGCTGGTCAGGCCGTTGTGCCAAAAGCCGCCGTCGCCCATCAGGGACAGGGCGCGGCGCTCGTTGGGAATGTTGAAGGACGCGCCGCTGGCCGCGCCCAGGCCATAACCCATGATGCTGCCGCCGATGTCGAAGGGTGGGAGCGTGGCGAAGGAATGGCAGCCGATGTCCGCACTGACCTGCATCGGGCCCAGCTCGCGCGCCAATAGCTTCATCGAGGCGAACAACGGCCGCTCCGGGCATCCGGTGCACAGGCCGGAGGGACGCAGGGGCACGTTGCGGATGAGCTGCGTCGCGGGCAGCAAAGGCTTCGCCTGCTCGGGCAGGAAGCCATATTCACCCAGGAACTGGCGCAGGCCCGCGAACAGCACCGCACCGGTGTACTCGCCGGCCATGGGCAGCGGCCCCTTGCCCACGATGCGCGTCTGCAAGTCTGCCTTACGCAGGAACAGGCTGGCCGCCTGTTCGATGAACTCGGGTTGGCCCTCCTCGACGATCAGGATGGCGCGCTTGCCGGTGGCGAAACGCACGAACTCCTCGCCCAGCAACGGATAGGTCGCGTTCAGCACATATAGCGGGATCTGCGACTCGCCGAACACATCGGCGAGCCCGAGCCGTTCCAGTGTGCGCAGCACGGTGTTGTACAAACCGCCCTGCAGCACGATGCCGATGTCGGCCTTGCCGTCCGCGAAGAACTCGTTCATGCCGCGCTCGCGGATGAACTTCTCGGCCGCCGGCCAGCGCTGCTCGATCTTGGCCCGCTCCTGCGCGTAAGTGGAAGGAGGCAGGATGATGCGGTCAAAGGTGCGCGTCGGATGGTCCATGGCCTGGCGCAGCGTGAACGGCGGGCGGCGGTTGTCCTTGGTGCGAAAGCGCCCCACCACGTGGCAGGCGCGGATGCGCATCATCAGCATGACCGGCGTGTTGCTGGCCTCCGACAGCTCGAAGCCCTGTTCCACAGCCTGCACCAGGCAGGGCAGGTTCGGCCGCGGGTCCAGGAGCCAGATCTGCGACTTCATGGCGAAGGCGTGGGTGCGCTCCTGCATGATGCTGGCGCCCTCGCCGTAGTCCTCGCCCAGCACGATGAGCGCGCCACCCACTACGCCGGCGGAGGCGAGGTTGGACAGCGCGTCCGAGGCTACATTGGTGCCGACCGTGGACTTCCAGGTCACCGCACCGCGAATGGGATAGTTCACCGAGGCGGCGAGCATGGCCGCGGCGGTGGCCTCGTTGGCCGAGGACTCGAAGTGCACGCCCAGCTCGCCCATGATGTCGGTGGCATCCGCCAGCACGTCCATGAGATGGGACACCGGCGCGCCCTGGTAGCCGCCGACATAGCCCACGCCCGACTGCAGCAGCGCCTTGGTGACGGCGAGAATGCCCTCGCCCTCGAACAATTCGCCGGCGCCGAGCCGCAAGGACTCCACTTCTTTCGCAAACGATCGCTCAGCCATGGCACGCCCCCGCTTCACGTCCGGCGATGCGCCGGATCATGCCCGGAACTACACGTACATTCACGTGAAAAGTCAAGCAATCCGCGGGGCGCTTTGCGCGTGGCACAAAAGATGGCAGTATCGCGCGCAATGAAACCGGCCAGAAAACCGGCGCGGGCGCGCCGTGCAGACGCGAAACTCCTGGCGGACCCGGCCTACGCGCGGTTCCTGCTGGACGACTCGCCCTTCTATCTCATCGCCCGCACCGGCGGCCGCTACAATCTCGACATGCAGCGCATCATGAAGTCCGTGGACATGGACGTGCCGCGCTGGCGCGCGCTGATGATCCTGCGTGAGCGCAATCCCTCCAGCGTGTCGGAAATCGCCGAGCGCACGGTGATCCAGCTGTCCACGGTGACGCGCGTGGTGCAGCGCCTGCAACGGCAGGGCCTGGTGAAGCTGGCCAGCCGCAAATCCGATGCGCGCAAGACCGACGTCACGCTCACGCCACGGGGCGAACAGGCGGTGCAGCAGGTGCGCAAATGCGCCAGCCGCATCTACCGGCTGGCTTTCCACGACTTCTCGGCCCGCGAGATCGAAGCCCTGAACACCCTGCTGCGCCGAGTCTACGCCAACCTCGACCTGCGGCTCTGACCGCCGCGCCCTTCTTACCCCGCCGGCACCAACGCCAGCACCCGCAGCGGGCTGCCCGAGCCGTTGACGATTTTCAGCGGCGGAGCGATGACCATCGCGCCAGTGGGTGGCAGCTGGTCGAGATTGGTAAGACTGGCCAGGCCGAACTTGTTGCTACCGTGCATCAGGGTATGGCAGGGGAACATGGGATCGAAATTGGAGGCCTGGCCCGCGTCGGTGCCGACCGTTTCCACACCCACGCCCAGCACGTCGCGCTGCTTGGCCAGGAATTCCACCGCCGACTTGTGAAAGCCCGGCGTGTGCGCGCCGTCCTGCTTGATATTAAGGTAATCCTGCGGGTTTGCGCGTTTGGACCAGTCGGTGCGCACCAGTACCCAGGACTTGGGTGTGATGCGCGCATGGCGCTTCTCCCAGCTCTGCACGCCCTCCTCGTTGAGCAGGAAATCCGGATTGGCCGCCACTTCCTTGGCCACGTCGATGACGAAGGCCGGACCGATGAACCGCTCCACCGGAATATTGTGAGTGGCGTTGTTGGGATAGTCCTTGCCGGTGACCCAGTGGATGGGCGCGTCGAAGTGCGTGCCGGTGTGCTCGCCGCAGGCAATGTTGTTCCAGTACCAACCCGGCCCGCGCTCGTCGTAACGGGAAATCTCCTGCATCGAGAATGGCTTCGACGGTGCGAAAATCGGCGGCAGCTGGATGACGGGTGTGGCCGCCTGCAGCGGCTGGGTGAGATCCACCACCTTGACTGCGCCGCTCGCCAGCGCCTGCAGCAGGGCTTCCAACGCATTGCCGGCCATGAGTCGATCTCCTGAAGTTTGAAGTTGAACGTGGGAACCTTATGAATACCGCGCGGCCATGGGCTACGCGCACGCACCGCCGCGCGTCCTGCGCTATTCTATTCCAGCCCCGGCGCCTTTCAAGCTTAAAGGAATTCGCATGCCGCTATGTCATTTGATCGCCTCGCTGGCCCTGTTGTCGGCCCTGTCGCTGCCGACCATGGTGGCATATGCGCAGGCCGTCTCCACACAGGAGGTCTCCACGTCCGCCAGTGCCGCGGGAATACCCGCCTCGGACGCCGCGCTCGATGCCCGGCTCGACCGGCTGTTGCGCCAGACGCCGCTGATCGACGGTCACAACGACCTGCCTTGGGCACTGCGCGAGAACTACGGCGAGCAGTCCCTGAACGTGAATTTGAATGCCAACACCGCCCTGCTCTCCAAACCCTTACAGACCGACATCCCACGCCTGCGGGCCGGGCACGTCGGCGCGCAGTTCTGGTCGCTGTGGATTCCGGTGGACACACCGGACGCCGCCGCCATACAGACCACGATCGAGCAGATCGACCTGGTGAAATCCATCGTGGCGCGCCATCCGCAGGCGCTGCAACTCGCCACCAGCAGTGCGGAGATCCGCCGCATCCATGCCGCTGGACGCATCGCCTCGCTCCTGGGAATGGAGGGCGGGCACCAGATCAACGATTCCATGGCCGCGCTGCGCCAGATGTACGATCTCGGCGTGCGCTACATGACCTTGACGCACACCTCCAATACGCGCTGGGCCGATTCGGCCACGGACAACCCCCAGCACAATGGTCTCACGCCTTTCGGCAAGGCCGTCGTACACGAGATGAACCGGCTGGGCATGATGGTGGACTTGAGCCATGTCTCGGAGCAGACCATGAACGCGGTGCTGGACGTGACCCGCGCGCCGGTGATGTTCTCGCATTCGTCGGCGCGCGCACTCAACGATCACCCGCGCAACGTCAGCGACGCCGTGCTGCGCCGGGTTGCCGCCAACGACGGCGTGGTGATGGTGAACTTCTATCCTGGTTACATTTCCGAGGCACGCAACCGCTGGCTCGCCGACCGCGCCGCCGAGCAGACGCGTTACAACAGTCCGCCGTACCAAGGCCTGTACATCGGCCAGCCGGAACGCGCCGCACAGGCGCTCAAAGCCTGGGAGGCGGCGCACCCCAAGCCTGCCGTGTCGGCGAGCATGCTGGCCGATCATGCGGATCACATCCGCAAAGTAGCAGGCGTTGCGCACGTGGGCCTGGGTTCGGACTTCGACGGCGTGGAGGATCTGCCCGATGGCATCAACGGCGTCGACGGCTTCCCGGTACTGCTGAAGGAGCTGATGCGCCGCGGCTGGTCCGATTCCGACATCCGTGCGCTGGCCGGTGAGAACCTGCTGCGGGTCATGGCCGCCAATGAAGCCACGGCGCGCGCCATGGCCAAGGAATTGCCTTCCACCGCCACACTCAAGGCGCTGGATTCACCGCCGCCGCATCATTGAAACATCGCGCGGAGCGCTCTCAGTGCGCCGCGCGCTCCGCATCCGAGCGCCGCTTCAAATACTTGCGCATGGCGATGGCCGCGCGATCGCTGCCTACGGAGATCTCGTAGACCTCCTCGCCGGCGGCCACCAGCGCCTGTTCCACCGCCTCCAATCCCTGCACGTCCTCGTTGAAGGCCTGAAACAGCTGTTGGTGCATGAATTCGGTGATCTCCGCGCGATCCAGCGCAAAGTCCCGGCCGTGGACGATGAAATAATGGGTGGCGTGCTGCGATTCCGGCGTCGGAATGTGCGCGGTCTTGATCTGGAACACCGGCCGGGAAGACTCCGGCAGGGTCGAGTCATAGAACTGCGCCGTCACCACGTGCAGCCCGGGCGAGACGAACTCGGAAGTCGCGATCCGCGCCGCCGCGTCGTGCCCAATACCGGTGGGTTCGGCCCACACCGGCGGCAGACGCGTGGGAATCACGCTCCGGCGCAGCACGAAGCGATTCTCCTCGATGAGCACATCGTAGGGTGCCGAGACGTAGTCGGGCGTGCCGAAAGTGCGCGCATGCAAAAAACTCAGATGCGTAAGATCCATGAGATTTTCATGCAGACCTACATAACTGGCATGCAACGGCAAATACCCTTGCGATCGATGCCAGTCGTCCGCCGCCAGCCAGGGCTGCTGCGGCACGCGCGCCGGATCGGCATGCGCGGGGTTCCCCATCCAGATCCACACCAATGGACCGTATTCCACCACAGGGTACTGCCGTACGCCGATGCCCTTGGGACAGGTGGCCTGCGAGGGAATCTGGATGCAGTCGCCCTGCGCGTCGTAGCGAAACCCGTGGTAGCCGCAGACGATGGTGTCGCCGTCGAGCGTGCCCGCCGACAGGGGCAGCGAGCGGTGCGCGCAACGATCCTCCAGCGCAACCGGCCGGCCCTCCTGGGTGCGGAACAACACCAGGTTGCGGCCCAGGACGCGGCGCTTCAACAACAGACGACCGATCTCGCTGCCGAAAGCCGCCACGTACCATTCGTCGAATATGAACGGTGTGTTCCGATCCGCCAGGGATTGGGCCGCGGCGCGGGAAGCGCGGATAAGTTCGCGTGAGGGCAAGGTCATGGCTTGTTCTCCGACACCGACTCCTGTGCCGGAGTCGCCTCGATGAGTGTACGCCGGGCATCCCGGGTCAACGCTGCCTTGGATCGCTCCACCGGCGCGCCTACCTGCAAGCGGCGTGAAAAAGCCCGCGTCTGGCGGCTGGCGCCCACCTTCAACGTCACCACGGCACCCAGGCGATACTCGCCGTCGGCCGGTGCCGTCAAGCTCAGCGTGCGCTGATACGTCTGGCCCTGCTTGACCGCTTCCAGGCGCAGGGGATTGTCCACCACCGCAAGCGCAAGCCCGGCGCTGGGAACCCACTCCACCAGCAGCTCGTCCGCATCGACGCCCGGCGTGACTTCGACGCTTAACTCGATCGGGGTATTGGCGGCGAGATGCGCCGGTGCGGAGAAGCGCAAGTTCACCGGTGCCGCATACTTGCCGCGCGCGGGGGTGGCGGCGCGCGCCGCGGCGGCTTGCGCTGCTGGCGCCGCGGCCCGCGCGACTGCCTCATCCGGCGCCGTCGTGGCGGCCGGCGTCCCCGCCGGCGCGGCGCCCCACGCCGCCAGCAACGGTGCAATCAGGATCAGGGAGCTCGAATGACGCATACGGGTGGCTCCGTCTTCAGTTGATCGAGATGTTGAAACAAGTCAGACCCTTGGGCGAACTGGTGGTGTTCGAAAACTCATACACCTCCACCACGTAGGTGCCGGCGGTCAGCGACTGCGTCAGCGTCTCGTTGTTGAGCATCGAAGATTCCGCCGAGGCGATCAACCCGGCGCCGAACAGTTCCAGGTCGGGATCGGTGCTGCTGGGGCCCGAGGCGCGAGTCGCCTTGATGGTGACCGAGCGTGGCGAACTCAGCGTAAATTTCAGAAATTTGCTCACCCCGATCTTGTTGCCGTCGTGATTGGGATCGAAGTTGTCGTTGCTGCATACGTTGGACACCGTGCCCGGCACCGTGGCCGACCCATACAGCGGCAGAATGGATGAGTCACCGGCATTGTTCGTCTCGCCGGCACCCCACTCGTCGAAGCTCGGATCCGATACGGCGATATCCTGCTCGTTCAAGAGGGCATCGATGCCGGCCGAGACCGCTGCATTGCGGGCCTTGAGCGCAGCCGCAAAAGGATAAATGCTGGTCACGGCGCGTGTGGTCACCATCTCGTTGTTCATCACGGTGTAGATGGGGCCGAAACCCAGGCCGAGGTTGTCCGCGCCATCATTGGTCGAATCGAACACATCCCAGAGCACCCGCGCGACCGAGGCTTCGCTGTACCAGCCGGGGTTGGTTGCCCCGGCACACAAGGGCAGCTGCGCATCGTTCTCCAGGGACAGACAACTGCCGTCGGCCTGCCCGCTGCCGTTCGAATCCTGGTAGACGCTGCGATTGATGGCCATGCCGGAGAATGCATCGCCCCAGCCTTCGCTGAATGCAACCCGCAGGTCCAGGCGATCCCCACCGCGGTGAACGCCGCCAAAGCTGTCGTCGCGCGAGAAGCTGTCCTGGAAATAATGGCCCCACTCGTGCGCGATGACGCTGGCATCGTATTCGTCGGTGTCGGTGTTGGCATCGCCCAGGACGTAAATGGCATCACCCGTGGGAGGATGGGCGGTAGGATCGGCTGGATTGAACTGTGTGGTCTGGATGTCGCCGTTGGCGGGGTTGAAATTGCCGATGTTGGGAATGTTGTCCACGCTCCAATACAGATCCAAGTCCGGAAACACGGCAGTGGCGTTCGAGCCGAGCACCAGAGTGGTGGCCTGATACACCGTGTCCAGGATGGCGAACGGCGCCGCGGCGCGAGTGGTGGTGTAGCTGCTACCACCCCAACCGGACGGAGCGTTGAGATTGCGCTGACTGTCCGCCATGCCGCTGTTGAAGTCCGCGCCGGTCACCGCGTACAGTGCATTGGAGTTGGTATTGTCGAGCACGCGGTAATGCCAGGCGGGCGTGCCGGTGCGCAACATCTCGGCCTTGACCCGCAGGAATAAGCCGGTGTTGGCGGGCACGACCAGGGAATATGCGCCGCCGGCATCGGTGCTGGCGCTGGCCGCCACCGTGCTGCGATCCGAGGTCTGCACCGCTTCCACCAGCACGCCGCGCGCGGGTGACTGAAGGGCGCCAGTGTTGTAACCGGTGTAGTTAAGGCCGATGCCGTTTGCATTGCCCGGCACCTTGTCAAAGGTCACCGTGCCGCTCACCGTCACGGAGGTCGATGAAGAGGAAGTGACGGTGTAATGCGTGACGACGGTGACCGGACTGCCGGTCAGCGGCCGCGAACAGCCCGCATCCGCGCATACATTGATGATCACCGTGCCGTCGTAGGTGCCGACGGAAATCGTCGCGGGCGAGGCGAATTGCACCGTGACGGCGGCATGCGTCGGGTTGGTCACGACCGTGCTCACCGACTCGATGCCGGTCACCGCCACGGACTCCGGCGTGCTCACTTGTATCGTGGGGACGATATCCTCCCCCAGATCCATCGTGAGCTTGACGGTGCCGGTGGGCGCATCGCCCGTCGTCGGAGCCGATACCGACAGCGCGGTGGTATTGGCGAGCACCGACCCACCGGTGGCCTGCGTCACCGTGTAATGCGTGGTCACCGCGGCCGGACTGCCCGTGAGCTGGGTACCGCAGGCCGCGTCGGTGCAGGCCTTGATGGTCACCGTATCGTCGTAGGTGGCAGCGGTCAGCGAGGACGGCGCCTTGAAGGTGATGGTCACCGTGGCGCTGCTGGAACCGTTCACCGCCACGACGACATTGTCGACCCCGTTGTTGGTGGTCGTGGCCGTCACGGCGGGCGAGCTCGCGCCGCTCAAGCTGATGGTCACGGTGACGGCGCCGGTGGGCGCCGCGTCGGTGGTCAGAGCCGATACGCTCAGCGTGGTCTTGTCCAGCTTGATGGAACCGCTGGGCGCCGGGGAACCGCCACCGCCTCCGCCACAGGCCGTCAGGGCCAACGCCCCCACCCCAATCCATTTGCGCATGAGCTGCATGGGCGCAGACCCTAACACAAAGCGGCAGTGGCGCAAGATTCCGCGCACCGGTCCCGGGCCTTGTCGGCGACCGGCGACGGCAGCGCGCCAACATGTCTCGGCCACAACGGTACGACCATATGCGCCAACCGGCGGGCCGCGACCTGCCAGGTCCGCGCCCCGCCTCCGCCAACCCTTCAGTTCGTGATCTTGCGCAACACCAGCACGAACTTGTCGGTCTTGCCCAGCATGGGCGGCTTGTAGGAAATCTGGTCGCGCGCATCCTCGGGGTGTCGCAGCGCTTCGCTGCGCGCCACCACCTTGAACCCGCGGCTCTCGAAATCCTTCACCGCGAAGGATTCCTCGATGCGATGGAGCGAGGAGGCATCAGCGTTGTCGTGACCGGCCTGCGCGGAATGGTCCACCAGCAATAGCACGCCGCCGCGTTTCAAGGCGCGGGCCAGTTGGTCCAGCACCACCGCCGCGTCCACCTTGGGCCAGACGCCTTCCGCATCGCTCCAATACAGGTCGTGATACACCTTGATGAGCAGCACGGCATCCAGCGAGTGCGGCTTCAGATTCATCTCGTTCAGATCGAGCGTGCGGTGCTCGACGTTCTTCAGGCGTCCGCCCGCCAGACGCTTGGCGAGTTCCGCATCGCTCCAGTGATCGAACGCGGCATTGTTGATCAGCAGCACATGGCCCTTCGGACCTACCAGCTTACCCAGCAATTCGCTGTAGTAACCATCGCCGCCGAGCACGTCGGCCACTTTCATGCCCGCACCGATGCCCGTGAGACGCAGGATGTCCGCCGGATGATCCACGCCATCGCGCTTGAGGTCGGCCGCACTGCGCCCCGGCTGCGCCACCGCCGCATCGAAACGATCCGCGGCCATGGCAGTGGTCGCCAACATCAGCCCCGCCGCCATCCACAGCCGGTTGCAATACGTAAGCTTCATGGCCACCCCTCCTCGATTGAACGCCTCTTGCGCAGCATATCAGCTGGCGCCCGGCACGGACTCAAGCAGGCCCTGCCTCCGAATCGCCACCCGCGGGCAGGGCCAGGAGCGCCGCGAGGCTGATGGCCGCCACCGCGGTCAGGTAGCCGCCGGCATAGGCGATGCCATGCCGCGTGGCCAGAGTCGTGGCGATGTATGGCGCAAGCGATGCGCCCAGGATGCCGGCTAAATTAAAGGCCAGCGAAATACCGGTGTAGCGCACCCGCGTGGGAAAGGCCGCCGCGAGATAACTACCAAGCGGCCCGTAAGTCATGCCCATCAGCGCGAGTCCCACGCACAGAAACAGCAGCACCTGGGGGACAGCCGGCGTTGCGAACCAGGGTGCGAAGCTGAACCCGAACGCCATCACTGCGACCTTGGAGGCGATGAGCGTGGCGCGCGCGCCGATCCGGTCGGCCAGCAACGCAGAGGCGGGAATGAGTAACGCGAAAAACACCACACCGATCATCTGCAGCTTCAGAAACTCTGGGCGCGCGAATCCCAGCGCCGAGGTGGCCCAGCTCAGCGCGAACACCGTCATCAGGTAGAACACCGCGAAAGTGGTCGTGGCCGCCAGCGTGCCCAGCACCAGCGAACGCGTGTGATGGCGCACCACCGTGAGCAACGGCACGCGCTCGCGCTGCTCGCGCGCCAGGCTTTCGCGAAAAGCCGGCGTCTCCACCAGCTGCAATCTCACGTACAGACCCAGCGCCACCAGCACCGCGCTGGCGAGGAAGGGAATACGCCAGCCCCATTGCAGCAACTGCGCATTGCTCAGCGTCTGCGTCAGCAGCAGGAACACGCCGGTGGAGCACCAGAAGCCCAGCGGCGCACCGAGCTGCGGAAAGCAGCCATACCAGGCATGCCGCCCCGGCGGTGCGTTCTCGGTGGCCAGCAGCACCGCGCCGCCCCACTCTCCGCCCAGCCCGATGCCCTGTCCCAGCCGGCAGATCGCAAGCCCGAGCGGCGCCAGCACACCCGCGGAAGCATAGGTTGGCAGCAACCCGATGCAAACCGTGGACAGGCCCATGGTCAACAGCGCCGTCACCAGCGTCGCCTTGCGGCCGATGCGATCGCCGAAATGCCCGAACAGGGCCGAGCCCAGCGGCCGGGCAAAAAAAGCCAGCGCGAAAGTGGCCAGCGACTGCAGCGTCGCCGAAGCCGGGTCGCCGGCGGGGAAGAACAGGGTGGGAAACACCAGCACCGCAGCCGTGGCGTAGATGTAAAAGTCGAAGAACTCGATGCCGGTGCCGGCCATGCTGGCCAGCAGAATGCGCGACGCGTGTTTCAAAAGCCGTTGCCCTCCCTGGCCGCCATTGCATCACATTTGAGGGCCTACGTGCGACGCCGTGATGGCCGCACGGCGCCCGACGCGCAGCTCAAGTTTCGCTCGTGCCGGTGGCGATCGTGCGGCCGGAACGCGGCAGCGCGCGGCGTACGCTGGTCGACACCGCCTGCAGGCTTACGCTGGAAATCCTGACCAGATCGCGTCCCTGGCTCTTGGCCTCGTACAGCGCCACATCCGCCTGCGCGATGATGAGGTCCAGCGACACAAGGCCGTTGTCGTTGCTGGCAAGACCCGCGCTGAAACTCACGTGCGCCGATTCGGGAGCGTCGGGGAGCTTGATCTGCAGCGCCGCCGCGCGTAGCCGCTCGATGCTCAGGAGAGCCACATCCAGTGTCAGGTCCGGCAGCACGACGATGAATTCCTCACCGCCCCAGCGACCGAGAAAATCCGTGGAGCGCAGCAGTTCGCGTCCCAGGCGCGCGAACTCCTTCAGCACCAGGTCGCCGGCCGCGTGGCCATAGCGGTCATTGATGGCCTTGAAGTGATCGAGGTCGATGAGGCCGACGGCAAGCGGCCGGTGCTGATGCGCCGCCGCCACCAGCGCCTGCGTGGCCACTTCCACACTGCGGCGGCGGTTGGGCAGGCCGGTCAGTCCATCGTGGCTGGCCAGGTTCACCAACTGGCGCCGATGGCGGTAGCCGGCGATCAGGATGTAGATCAACATCGCAATGACTGCGACACCAGCCAGTATCGCGGCAATGGTCCAGCGCAGCTGTTCGGTGCGGCGCGAGACGCGCTCTTTTTCCAGCGCCAGCTCGTTGGTCAGGCGCAGATTGCGATCCACTTCCAGGTCAGTGTCGAAACGCGCGCGCAGCGCCGCGGTCTGGCGGATGCGCTCCGCGTCGGCCTCGTGCGAATTGCGTTGCGCATACTCGCTCAAGTCCACAAAGGCTTCCTGGTAGCGCCCCATCGCCGCCAGCGTGCGTGCGCGCTGCTCGAACAGCGCGGCAGCGCGGCGCGGCGGCATATCATCACCGTTGTCGCGCAGCAGATCGTCCAGCACCGGCAGCGCGCGCGCCGCGCGGCCCTGCGCCAGGTCGATCCGCGCCAGGCTCGCCAGCGCCTCCTGTTCCACGTCATGGGACTGGGCGGCGACGAACGCGCCAAGGGCAGCGCGGCAATGGGTGCGGGCTAGGGCCCACTGCTTCAGGCCGATGCGCGCCTGGCAGTTGCGCAGGTCGGCGAAGGCTACGCCCTGCCGGTCATCGATGTCCTGGCTGATGCGACGCGCCGCTTCGAACTGTTTCAGCGCGGGCTCGTACCGGCCGGTACTGCGCAGGATTTCCCCGCGCATGAACAACGCCACCGACAAGTCGATGGACTGGTGATGCGTCTCGGCCCAGTCGATCACCTCCTGGTTGAACGACAGCGCCTGGTCCAGCTCACCGGAATTGCGGAACACATGCGACAACCCCTCGGCCGCCAGCACCCGCTGCTGGTGCCAGCCATGTCGGGTCGCCAGTCGATAGGCGGCGGTGAGATTCTGCATGGCAAGATCGTCGCGATCCTGCCGATACTGCAGCACGCCCAGCGTGATCTGCAGGCAGACGTAGGGCATGGAGCCCGCGGCGACGCTGGCACGGGCCGTGTCGATCATGGACGTGGCATCCTTCAATCCCGCCACGTCGTACACATTGGAAGCCAGCACGCTGAGCAGATCGATGCGTACGTTGTCCGTCACGCGGGATGCATGCTTCAACCCTTCAGCGGCGGCCGCACGCGCCGCGCGGTCCAGTTCCAGCGCTTCGTTGGCATCGGCCAGCACCGCATACAAACCCGCCAGACGATTGGGGTCGGTATGCGGCAGGCTCCGCTCCGCTTCCAGCGTGGCCTCGAGCACCTTGACCGCCTTGGCGGGCTCGGCCCTGGACATGGCCTGGAGCGGTGCCAGCGCTGGGTCGCCCATTTCCAGGCAGGCCGCTTGCAAGGCGCCCGTGGGTACGAGCACAAGCCCCAGCAGCCAGCCCGCGATCAAACGCAGCCCAGCGCCAGGCTTCAGCGTACGGCAGCCACGTTGATTCATAGTCTGACGAGCATAGCTGCTGGTCGGGCGCATCGGTCCCCACCGCGTCACGTTTTCGCACTGCAACGTAAAGGCGCGGGCCCCGAATCGCCAGGCGCAGGAGCCCGGAGAAACGCTGGCAGCGCCCGGGGCGGCGGCGACAACCTGATGCAGTGCTATACTACCGCTCACTTCGAAGCCCGCCCTGCAATGCTCCCGGAGGTCCCATGCACCAACCGCAACTCATCGCGCCGCTGATGCTGGTATTGCTGGGGCTGGCGGCTTGCTCGCACGATGGTAACGGCAATGGCACGCAACGGGTCAACGGCTCGGTGCACTTGGTCGCCGGCGAGCCGAACGGCAACGCCGCAACGGTCAATGGCGCCATCAGCATCGACGACAAGGCAAGCTTCGGTTCCGCCGACTCGATCAACGGCGACATCTGGGTGGGGGCCGGCGCGAGTGGAACCTCGGCCAAGACCGTCAATGGCGGCATCACCCTGGACAAGGGCGCTCGCCTGAGCGGTGAGGTGACCTCGGTCAACGGCAACCTCACCCTCAACGACGGCGCCGAGGCCAAGGCGGTATCCAGCATCAACGGCACCATCATCATCAACGATGCCGTGGTCAATCAGGATATCGCCACGGTGGACGGCGACATCACCCTCAACGGTCATACACGCATCCAGGGCAACATCCGGGTGCACAATCTGCCCCCGGACACCGTGCAAGCCGAGCGCCCACCGCCGGTCGTCATCATCGGCCCGGGCGCCACGGTGCAGGGCAAGTTGCGGTTCGAGCATAGCGCCAAGCTGTACGTGAGCGACAAGGCCACCGTTGGCCCGATCGAGGGCGCCACGCCCATCACCTTCAGCGGGGACAAACCGTTACTGTGACCTTCGCCCGCTGATGCGGCCTTTCCTTCGATGCGGGCTGGCCGCTGCCCTGTCTGTGCTATGGTTTGGCGCCACCGCATGCGCCGCCGTGCGCATCGTCACGGGCCCGACGCCGATTCCTCGCGGCAATGCCACCTCGCCCCACGACCTCACCGTCATCAACGACAAGCTGGCCTTCGCCATCGCGGTGGAATCGCCCATGCCCTACGGCGTGCCGCGCGGCGGTATCGTGGACGTGGCGCCGGTGACGGCCCAGGGCATCGGGCGCGATCGCGTGGTGTTCGCCGATTTCATTCCCAACGACTGGGCCGCCTGGCCCAATACCTATCAGCGCGTGCGCATCGTACGCAACGATGAGCGGCTGGTACACATCCGCTCCGAGCGCGACTGGGGCAAGGTACGCATCAGCACCGACTACACGCTCGCCGCCGGCGCCGACACCATCGACATCGCCACCACCATGACCAACGAGGGCGCAACGCTCGCGGATCTGAAGTCGGGTCTCACCCTGTGGCCGAACTCGGGCTATTTCTTTCAAGTGCCGGGCCTTGGCAGCTTGCAGGTGGGCCGCGCCGAGGCGGCGCTGGCCAAGCGCGTCAGCGCATACGATGAGGATTGGAGCATCACGCTGCACGCGCCCTACCTCGACAACATCGACGCCTCGGGTCGCGACCTGCTCCAACTGCATACGCTCAGGGCCGGCGAGAGCCGGCGCTTCGAAGCGCACTTGCAGGTAGGCTCACGCGGTGACCTCGCGCCAGTGTTGGCGGCGCAGATCGCGCGCGAGCACCTGCCCGCGGGCTCCATCCGCGGCCGGGTACGCACGCACGCCGGGGAGCCGCTGGCCGCACCGGTGGTGCTGGTGGAAAAAGCCGGCGTGCTGTACGGGTGGATCGCCGGCAACGACGGTTCGTTCGAAGCGCAACTACCCGCCGGGGCTTACCGGCTCTACGCCACCGCCAAGGGCTATTCGCAGGGCCGCGGCATCGATGTGAAGGTCGAGCCCGGCTCCACCACCACGCTGAATTTCGATGATCTGCAGCCGCCGGCGCGGCTGGCGCTGCAAGTGCGCGATGCCCGCAACGGCCGGCCGCTGGATGCGCGCATCAGCATCGAATCCGGGCAGCGCAATGCGGTGGGCTATCTCGGCCGGCCGGTGTTCTTCACCGAGCTGGACGCGGTGGGCGATGCGGATCTCACGTTGGCGCCGGGTCACTACGGGCTGCGCGTTTCATCGGGCGGAGGTTTCACCACGCCCTCGCGTCTGGTGGAACTCGATCTCGCCCCTGGCGGGCGGAGCAAGATGCGCGTGGAACTCACGCCCGAATTCGAGCCGCGTGCCGGCGGCTGGTTCGGCGCCGACTTGCATCATCACGCCGACCAGGCCGAAGCCGTCACGCCACCGGAATTCCTGGCGCGCTCGCAACTGGCCGCGGGCCTGGACCTGCTGTTCGTCAGCGATCACGACTCCGCCGTCAATCATGCGCCGCTCCAGCTCATCGCCGCGCGGCGCGGCCTGCCCTTCATCCCCGGCATGGAGCTATCGCCCTCATGGGGCCACTTCAACGCCTACCCGTTGAAGTTGGGCGAACCCCTGCGCATCGACACCGGCACGGCCACCGCGCATGAGATCCTCGCGGAGGGTCGCCGACTGGGCGCCATCGCCATCCAGGCCAATCATCCCTTCATCACCTATGGCTACTACACCAGCGCCGCCGCCGGCACGGTTCCCGGCGGCTTCGATCCCGGCATCGATTTGCTGGAAATCAACGCCTCGGAACCCGGCGAGGACAAGGTGGCGGCGCAGCTTTGGCAGTACTGGAACGAGGGACGCCGGATATTTTTCACCGCCGGCACTGACACGCATGACGTGTGGGAAGCCGAGTCCGGCCGGGTGCGTGTGTTCGCGCACGTGGAAGGCGCGCTCGATACGGCCGCGTTCGTGCGCGCGCTGAAGGACGGCCACGCCTACGTCAGCTACGGTCCGCTGCTACGGCCCTCGATTGCCTTCGGCGACACGCTGCGCCTGGCGCCCGGCGCCACCGGCACCTGGAGCGTGGAATTCCAATCCGTCGCCGGACTGCGCCGGGCACAGCTCATCGGCGGCGGCAAGGTCATCGAGACCCATGAGCTCGCCGGCGCGCCGCATGCCTGGCGCGGCGATTTTCTCATCGACACGCACAAGGCCGAACCCTGGTACGCGGTGGTGGCCGAGGACGTCGGCGGCAGGAAGGCCTGGTCCGATCCGCTGCGCGTGGAAACGCTGGCGCGTTGAGCCGCGGTATGATGGCCGTCCCATGAGCGACACCCGACCATGAGCAAAGAAAAGATTCGCGACCTGCTGGGCCAATTGCGGCTCGAACTCAAATCCACCGACGTGGACCCGGCCACGTTATCCCTGCTGCAGGAACTCGACACTTCGCTGTCGGGCGGCGCGGATCAACCGACCGCGCACCCCACGCTGGTCGATCGCGTGCGCGCGCTGGACGTGCGCTTCGCCGCGCGCCACGAGCGCGCCGAGACGCTGCTGCGGCAGGTGGTGGATTTGCTGGGGAAGATCGGGGTGTAGGCTAGCCGCTCGAGCCGCCCGACCTTACCCTCAACCCCCTCGCCACCCCATACACCTCACGCGAGCGCGCGCGCGAGGCCGCGGGCTTGCGCACCGCGAGGCGCGTGAACGCCTGGCGCAGCTGTTTGAGATAGGCTTCCGAGCCTTCGCCCTGGAATATCTTGACCACGAAGTCGCCGCCGACTTTGAGCACCCGCTGCGTGAGGTCGAGCGCCAGCTCCGCCAGGTAAATCGAGCCGGCCTGATCGGCCGAGTTCACGCCGCTGATGTTGGGCGCCATGTCGCACAGCACGACATCGGCGGGCTGCAATGACAAACGTTGGAGGATTTCGTCGAACACCGCCTGCTCGGTGAAATCTCCCTGCACGAATTCCACATTGCGCAGCGCTTCCATGGGCAGGATGTCGGTGGCGATGACCCCGCCCTTCTCGCCGACGATCTTGCCGGCCACCTGCGACCATCCGCCCGGCGCCGAACCCAGGTCCACCACGCGCATGCCCGACCGCAGCAGCCGGTCGCGTTCGTTCAGCTGGATGAGCTTGTAGGCCGAGCGCGAGCGATAGCCTTCCTTCTGCGCCTGTTTGACGTAAGGGTCGTTGACGTGTTCCTGCAGCCAGCGGCCGCTGGTCTTGGATCGGGCCATGTAGAATTGTAGCGCCAACCCATCATTCCTCTGCCGGGAAAACGGCCAGGAGTCGATTTTGATACGCCTTTCCGCGTTGTCGCTGCCACTCGATCATCCACCGCAGGCGTTGCGCGCCGCCATCGTCCGGCGCTTGGGGCTCCGGGACTCGGACCTGCTGGATTACACGGTATTCAAGCGCAGCCACGATGCCCGCCGCCACGGCGCCATCGCCCTCGTGTACATCGTCGATGCCGCGGTCCGCGACGAACCCGCGGTGCTCGCGCGCCACGCGCGCGATGCCAACATCCGTCCGGCCCCGGACATGGACTACCGCCCGGTGGGACGCGCGCCCGCGGGCCTGCAAGAGCGGCCATTGGTGATCGGTCTCGGACCCTGCGGCCTGTTCGCCGCCCTGATCCTGGCGCAGGGTGGCTTCCGGCCCATCGTACTGGAGCGCGGGCGCGAGGTGCGCCGGCGCACCCAGGATACCTGGGCGCTGTGGCGCCGGCACATGCTCACGCCCGAGTCCAACGTGCAGTTCGGCGAGGGCGGCGCGGGGCTGTTCTCCGACGGCAAGCTCTACAGTCAGATCAAGGATCCGAAGTTCTACGGCCGCAAGGTCATGCAAGAATTCGTGCGAGCCGGCGCGCCCGAGGACATTTTGTATCTCGGCCGCCCGCACATCGGCACGTTTCGTCTCACCGGCGTGGTGGCGGCGATGCGCGAGCAGATCATCGCCCTCGGCGGCGAGGTGCACTTCGAATCCCGTGTGACCGACTTGCTGATCGAGGCGGGCCAAATCCGCGGCGTGCGCTTGGCGGATGGCGAAGAACTGCCTAGCCGGCACGTGGTGCTGGCGCCCGGCCACAGCGCGCGCGATGTGTTCCGCATGCTGTTGGCCCGCGGCGTGCACCTGGAACCCAAGCCCTTCTCCCTCGGCTTTCGCATCGAGCATCCGCAATCGCAGATCGACCGCGCGCGCTTCGGGCCGCAGGCGGGACACCCGGAACTCGGCGCCGCCGACTACAAGCTGGTGCATCACGCGCGCAATGGCCGCGACGTGTACAGCTTCTGCATGTGTCCGGGCGGCACGGTGGTGGCGGCGACCTCGGAAGCCGGACGCGTGGTCACCAACGGCATGAGCCAGTATTCACGCAATGAGCGCAATGCCAACGCGGCCATCGTGGTCGGCATCGACCCGCGGCGCGACTTTCCCGGCGGGCCGCTGGCGGGCGTGGAGCTACAGGAGCGCCTGGAAGCGCGTGCCTTCGAGCTGGGTGGCGGCGACTACTGCGCGCCGGCGCAACTCGTCGGCGATTTTCTGCGCGGCGTGCCCTCCCGTGCGCTGGGCGAGGTGCAGCCCTCCTACCAGCCCGGCGTCAAGCTCGGGGATCTGTCGCAGGCGCTGCCGCCGGACATCATCGAGGCAATCCGCGAGGCCATCCCGGCGTTTGCGCGCCAGATCCGTGGCTTCGACCGCGGCGATGCCGTGCTCACCGGCGTCGAAACGCGCACCTCCTCCCCCTTGCGCATCAGCCGCGATCCCGACACCCTGCAAAGCCTGAACCTGCGCGGCCTGTATCCGGGCGGCGAAGGCGCGGGCTACGCCGGCGGCATTCTTTCCGCCGGTGTGGATGGCATCCGCTTGGCCGAAAGCGTGATTCGAGACCTGTTGAAGAAGGAGGCAGGCGCGGCATGAAACTCGATGAGCTCCGCAAGCTCCATGTGCGCAAGCACCGCGAGGCCGCGCAGCGTTTCCTGGTGGAAGGCGAACATCCGGTGCTGGAGTTGCAGAAGGCGGCGATGCTGCGCCCGGAGCTCGCCGGCACTGAACTGCTGGTCACGCGCGAGCATGCGAACTGGCGCAGTCCCTTCCCGGTGCACGTGATTTCGGCGCTGCAGATGGCGCGGCTGTCCGACACGCGTTCCCCGCAGGGCATCATCGCCGTCGCACCGCTCCTGCGACCGATCGCACCGCGGCGCGGTGAGCGCGCCGTGTACCTGCACGAGGTGGCGGACCCCGGGAACCTGGGCACCATCCTGCGCACCCTTGCCTGGTTCGGACGATTCCGCTGCCTGCTCAGTTCGGGCAGTGTCGATCCCTACAACTCCAAGGTGGTGCGCGCCAGTTCCGGCGCCATTTTCCACGTGCCCGTGGAAGAAGGAGTGGCATTGCCCGCGCTGGCGCAACGTTATCCGCGCATCGCCTGCCTGGATCTGAAGGGCGAAGGCATCGACTCACCCGGGTTTCGAGAGTGTGACGTTTACGTATTCGGCAACGAGGCGCGCGGCCTGCCACGCGCGGAGCTGGCGGAACTGAAAGCCCGATCGTTCACTATCCACGGCGGCGGCAGCATCGAATCGCTGAACCTCGCCGCCGCGCTGAACATGTGCGCGTATGAGTTGCATCGCGCGTGAACGAGCCGGGCGGCCGGCACGCCAACGGCGCCCTACTCACCGCACCGGCGCTGCCTTGGCCGCAAAGAGCGATGAATCGCGGCGGCGAGCCGCACCTTCGGTGATTGAGTCGTAAGGGTGGCGCGCGTAAGCTCCCCGTGGGGTCGCACGGTCGGGATGTCCCGATCGGCAAAACGAGAACGAAACATGAGTCAACGACGACGCTTCCTGCAACAGTCCTCCCTCGCCCTGTTCGGCGCCGCGGCGGCTTCAGCCGCTTCGCGTATGGCGCGCGGCGCCGGGAGCCCTCAAACCACGGCCGCGGCGGCGATCAAACACGACGGCCCCGTGCTGCGCTGGACACCGCGCCAGCAAGACCTGGTGTACACCTTCGGCGGCGCATCCGCGCGCCAGCGCATCGCGCCCGGCACGCGCATCATTTCCTGGAGCGAGGACTGCTTCGACGGCGCCATCAAGACTTCCGCCGACCTGCCTTCCAAGGTGCTCACGCCAGGTCGCGACAATCCGCAGACCGGGCCGTTCCACATCGAGGGCGCCGAGCCCGGCGATACGCTGGCCATCCGGCTGCTCAGCATCGAGCCGGCGCGCGATTATGCGGTGTCTGCTTCGCTGCCGGGATTCGGCGCGCTGGTGGGCACTGACCAGACCGCCATGCTGGGCGCCTCGCTCCCGGAAGCTTCCTGGCGTTACGACGTGGATGCGAAACGGCGCGTGGCACGCACCACCTCGGGCGACGGCCGTCACGTGTGGGAAGTGCCGCTCGCGCCCTTCCTCGGCTGCATCGGCGTGGCGCCGGCCGGCGGCGAGGTACGTTCCACCATCGTGCCCGGCAATTTCGGCGGCAATCTGGATTGCACGGAAGTGCGCGCCGGCAATACCGTGTTCCTGGGCGTGAACATGCCCGGCGCGCTGTTCAGTTTCGGCGATGGGCATTACGCCATGGGCGATGGCGAGATCATGGGCGCCGCCATCGAAGGCGCGATGAACGTGGATCTCATCGTCGATCTGATCAAGGGCGTGAACACGCCCATCCCGCGCCTCGAGAATGCGCAGGAGGTGATGTTCATCGGTTCAGGACGGCCGCTGGAAGATGCGGCGCGCGTGGCCTACAAGGCCATGGTGGGCTGGGTGCGCGAACACACCGGTCTGTCCGAGCTCGATGCCTATCAGTTCGTGGCGCAGACGGTACGCGCACCCATCATCCAGCTCGTCGATCCCGAATACACGGTGCTGGTCAAGCTCGACAAGGGCCGGCTGCCGACCCAACGCTGACGCCATGGTCGCCGCCCCCGCCTTCGTCCCGACCCCCGTCTCCATCAACCGATTGGCGTTGCTGGGCCTGGCGGCGGCCAGCATCGAGTGGTACGACTTCTTCCTCTATGGCGTCGGCGCGGCGCTGATTTTCCCCACGCTGTTCTTTCCTACGACACTCCCGCACAGCGTCGCGCTGCTCGCCTCATTCAGTACCTTTGCGGTGGGCTTCGTGGCGCGACCGGTGGGCGCGCTGGCCTTCGGTCACATCGGCGATCGCATCGGCCGCAAGAGCGCGCTGGCCGTGGCCATGGTGCTGATGGGCGCGGCCACCACGCTCATCGCCTGCCTGCCCTCCTATGCTGCCATCGGCGTCGCCGCACCCATCGTCCTGGTGCTGCTGCGTTTCCTGCAAGGGCTGGCCATCGGCGGACAATGGGGCGGCGCTATGTTGCTGCTGGTGGAAAGTGCTCCGCAGGGACGGCGTGGTTTCTACGGGAGCGTGGCACAGGCAGGCGTCCCGGTGGGCGTGGTCAGCGCGAATCTCGCCTTCCTCGCGGTCAGCGCCTGCACCACGGCCGAAGAATTCGCCGCCTGGGGCTGGCGCATTCCCTTCGTGCTCAGCGTGGCGCTGGTGGGTCTGGGCATTTTCCTGCATCGGCGCATCGAAGACACGCCGGTGTACCGCGAGCTGCTGCGCCGGCGCGGGGATGCGCATCGACCGCGCGGCTCACCGGTGCTGCAGGCGCTGCGCGAACATCCGCGCGAGATATTCCAGGGCATCGGCGCGCATATCGCCGTCAACCTGTGTTTCTACATCTGCATCACCTATTCCATCGCCTACGGCACCGACGTCGCCGGGCTGCATTTACCGCGCACCCTGCTGCTGAGCGCGGTGATCATCGCCAGCGTGACGATGGCGCCGCTCCTGTTGATCGGTGGCGCGTTGTCGGACCGCTTCGGACGGCGGCGCATCTACATGCTGGGTGCGGTATTGACGGGCATCAGCGCGTTCTTCCTGTTCGCGCTCATCGACAAGGGCTCGCTCCCGTGGGTCGCGGCCGGCATCGCGGGCACGATGGGCGCCAGCTCCCTGATGTACGGCCCGCAGGCGGCGCTGTTCGGCGAGCTGTTCCGCACGCATGTGCGCTACTCGGGCGCTTCCGTGGCTTATCAGACGGCCGCCATTCTCGGCGGCGGCTTCGCGCCCATCGTCGCCACCGAACTCACCGCGCACTTCCATTCCACCTTTGCCGTCTCCTGCTACATGGCCCTCGCCTGCGTCATCGCCTTCATCGCGGTGGCCAGCATGCCTGAAACCTCATCATCGGAGCTTTGAATCCCTGACCAGCGTCAATGAGGGCGTGAGAGCCGCGGCATGACTCAGGCAATCCGATTCATCATTTCTTTGACCACGGTGTGCCGAATGGTCCTGAGACAACGGGACTCCCCCGCCATGATGGCCGACAATTCGGGGCGCGCCTTGCAAAGCTGCGCATTTTCAGCTTCAACCTCGGCGTAAAGCGTCTCGATCTCTTGCGCCATGCGCAGGCGCAAACTCTCCAGCATGCGCTCTGCCGTTGCTTTCGCCAGACTCAATGCGGCGCCGGCCTCCATCAGCAAGCCACGCGTGATGTCCGAGAAGTGGCGTACTCCCAGAATCGGCCAGGCGAGTGGAGTCTGTATCGGCCAGCCTTTCCTGCCGTACGCGGGCGTGTCGTATGCGGCCACGCTCAACAGGTCATAGAACGGCGCCAGCTGCACACCCTCATGGGAGACGAGGAAACTGAGGTTTTTCAGATGAGCATCGCCGTTGCCGACCAGCACGTTGAAAACCAGCCAACCGAAGAGCCGGGCACGCGCCACCGCCGAGCTGCGACACGCGTTGCCCAGTGTCGCCAAGGTTTCAATATTGGCCTGGTTGTATTTGAAGCTGCGGTCCAAGCCCAGCAACTGGCAGGCGTCGATCACGTGCCTGCGCTGCCAGCCATGAGCGTCGCGCACGCGATCGAAGCGATCGATCAGGTACACCGGTGAGGGAACATAGCGCCGATGAACAGCGGGTACGTCGAGGCCCAGTCGCGCGGCCAGACGCATCACGAACCATTCATTGATCACGGAATGGGGATAGTCATCGTCCGGGTGATCAGGTTTCAGGATATGGGTGGAGGGTGTCGCACCAGCTGGTTCAAACAGCGCGCCATCCTGTAGGACGACCGCGAGCTTGTGCTGGGCGCCGGCCAGCGACATACGCTTGATGGCGGCATGCGTCAGTGGAACCGCGGGCAGGCTGCTGATGCGCGTCTCCAGAACGTCATCCGGCAGCGAGCGCAACGGCTCCGTTGCTTGAAACCCGCGATCCGGTGGTAGCAGCGTCAGCGAACCCGCGGATTCCGCGCCGTACCAGGCCAGCAAGCCGAAGGCATCCGCCGCATCCAGCCCGGCGTCCCTCGCCAACAGGGTACGTTGCCCTTCCTCCGGAAGTAGATTATCGAAGTACCACTGCACGGGGCGGCGGCTTGCACCGTCCAGCAAGGGCGTTGTTGTCAGGGGAAGATGGGGACTGAGCGCAAAACGCTGAGGGTTTTCCAGCCAGGTTCCGGCATATTGAAAGCTCCAGAGGCCACTCGTTTCCTGCAGAGTGCCTATTTCCGTCTGATCGATTGACGCACGCAGTAAACGGTCGCTCACGATCTGCCCCGGTCGTCACGCCGTTCGTTCAACCAGGCGGCTACGTTGTCAGGCACGTCCACCACGATACGGACGCCCAAGCCCTCGAGAACCTGGAACAGCTTTCCCCATTGCACCGACTCGTCGCCGCGTTCGATCTTGCCCAGGAAGTTCTCGCTCACGCCGATACTACCTGCCGCATCGTCCTGCCGGATTTTCTGGGCCTTGCGGCTGGCGCGTACTACATTGCCGATGGCCGCTGCATGATCCAGGGGTATCTTCATATTAAATCCTCACGGTTGTAAGGATTTTTGGTCACAGAAGAGCAAAATGCAAGGAAATCCTCTTGACTGTGTGGATTTTGGATAGACTCACGCCATTTAGCAGAAATCCACATGATCATAAGGATTTTAACGTGAACGGTCCATGATCCAAACCGTACCTTGATAAGCGTCCAACTTATAATTCGCTGACACTCACGTGCACTTCTCATAGGTCGGCTTTGAAACGATGATCTCCGAGTCCTCCACAGCTCCTGCATCCATCAATCGTCGGTGCGTTGAATGAACAGCATTCGTCTCGGCTTGCTACCCCTGCTGCTCGCCTGCTCAGGGATCGCCAGTGCGGCACAATCTGCGACACCAGCGTCGCCGCCGGCATCGGCAAGCACCCTGATCATCGGCCGCGCTCTGTCGCCCTCGCCTTTGGCTGAGGATCTGCGCCGTCTCACCGATGAAGTAGGCGGACGGATGACGGGCACGCCGGCCATGGCGCGCGCCATCGACTGGGCCTTGAACGCCTTCAAGGCGGCCGGCGTCGACGCGCATGCCGAAACCTACATGCTGCCGCTGACCTGGTCGGAGGGCGCAACACGCCTGGAAATAGTGGGTCCGGTAGCATTTCCGATCACGGTCGTGTCTGAAGGTTGGTCGGCGCCGACGCCGGCCGGTGGCATCGAGGCAGAACTCGTGCATGTGGGCGATGGGAGCGAGGCGGACTTTGCACGCCTCGGCGTGCGCATCCGCGGCGCCATCTTGCTGGCGGACATGCCGGTGATCCAGACCTGGGCGGACCTCACCGAGGAGTACGACCGTGAACTGGCCATCAAGGAGCGCGGTGTACGCGCCGGCGCCAGTGCCATGCTCTGGATCGGCGCGCGCGACCGGCGTCTGATGTACCGTCACACCGACACCGTGGACGGCGAGATCTCACCCCTGCCCATGGCGACGCTGGCGCGCGAGGACGGTTTGCGGCTGGCACGCCTGGCGCAAAACTCCGCCGCTCCCGTGCGCGTGCGTCTGAGCATGCCCAACAACGTCGGCGGTCCGGCGCCCGAGCGCAACGTCGTCGCCGAAGTCCGCGGCCGCGAGCACCCCGAAGAAGTGGTGGTGCTCGGCGCGCACTTGGAT
>JAFEGC010000200.1 GCA_018240265.1 Pseudomonadota bacterium
CACCGACCAGCAGCGCCGACCCGCCAATGAATACCAGATAGAACTGCGCGTCGACGAACAATAGCTCGGAGCCGAGCAATATTACGCCACCTGCAATCCAGCTCCACCACTGCATGCGTCCCCCGCCGCGCCGGAAATCAGCGCTTCATCGCATCGAAGAATTCCGCGTTGGTCTTGGTGTCCTTCATCTTGTCGAGCAGGAACTCGATGGCGGCCAGCTCGTCCATGGGATGCAGGAGCTTGCGCAGGATCCACATTTTCGACAGTTCCGCCGGATCCGTGATCAGCTCTTCCTTGCGCGTGCCGGAGCGGTTGATGTTCACCGAGGGGAACACGCGTTTCTCGGCGATACGCCGGTCGAGATGGATTTCCGAATTGCCGGTGCCCTTGAACTCCTCGAAGATCACGTCGTCCATTTTCGAGCCGGTGTCCACCAGCGCGGTGGCCAGGATGGTCAGGCTTCCACCCTCCTCGATGTTGCGCGCGGCGCCGAAGAAACGCTTCGGCCGCTGCAGCGCGTTCGCGTCCACGCCACCGGTGAGCACCTTGCCGGAGCTCGGCACCACCGTATTGTAAGCGCGCGCCAGACGGGTGATGGAATCCAGCAGGATCACCACGTCCTTCTTGTGCTCCACCAGGCGCTTGGCCTTTTCGATGACCATCTCGGCCACCTGCACGTGGCGACTGGCGGGTTCGTCGAAGGTGGAGGACACCACCTCGCCCTTCACGGTGCGCGCCATCTCGGTGACTTCCTCGGGCCGCTCGTCGATGAGCAGCACGATCAGGTAGCACTCGGGATGATTGGCCGCGATGGAGGTGGCGATATTCTGCAGCAGCATGGTCTTGCCGGCCTTGGGCGGCGAGACGATCAGGCCGCGCTGGCCCTTGCCGATGGGCGAGACCAGATCGATGGTGCGCGCCGTCAGGTCCTCGGTGGAGCCGTTGCCGCGTTCCAACTTCAACCGCTCGGTGGGATGGAGCGGGGTGAGGTTCTCGAACAGCACCTTGCCGCGCGAGCTTTCCGGCGAGTCGAAGTTGATCTCGCCTACCTTGAGCAGGGCGAAGTAGCGCTCGCCGTCCTTGGGCGGGCGGATGAGTCCAGAGACCGAATCGCCGGTACGCAGGTTGAAACGGCGGATCTGGCTGGGCGAAACGTAGATGTCGTCGGGCCCGGCCAAGTAGCTGGAGTCGGAAGAACGCAGGAAGCCGAAGCCGTCCTGCAGGATTTCCAGCACGCCGTCGCCGTAGATGTCCTCGCCCTTCTGGGCATGCGCCTTCAGGACCGCGAAAATGATGTCCTGCTTGCGCGAACGGCCCATGTTTTCCAGGGCCATGGATTCGGCGAGCTTGACCAACCCGGTGATGGGGCGCTTCTTGAGCTCGGTGAGGTTCATCGAGCTGCGACTGCGCGCCAGCTCGGCCGGGTCGATAATCTCGAGGTCGTCCCCGTTATCGGGCAGCTCGCCGAAATCCTCGTGCCGGCGTGGCCCGCCGTTGCCGTTGCGGTGCTCGCCGCGCATGCGGTTGCCCTTGTTGGGCCGGTTGCCGCCCTGCCCGCCACGGGGCTGATTGCCGAGGTAGCCTCTCACAGATTGTTATCCAGGAATGCCGCGAGCTGCGACTTGGTGACCGCCCCGACCTTCTGCGCCTCGACGGTGCCGTTCTTGAACAGGATCAGGGTGGGAATGCCGCGGATGTTGAACTTCGGGGGCGTTGCGGGATTTTCGTCGATGTTCAGCTTCGCGATGGTCAACTTGTCCTTGTAGACTTGCGCGATCTCATCGAGGATGGGGGCGATCATCTTGCAGGGACCGCACCACTCAGCCCAGAAATCCAGCAATACGGGCTTGGCGGACTTCAGGACATCTTTGTCGAACGTGGCGTCGCTGGTGTGGACGATACTTGCGCTACTCACTGCGGAACTGCCTCCGGAATTGGTGATGGACGGGTGTGAGTCATCTTCAGAACAGATTCAAATAGGTTGCTTGCGAGGGGTTTTGAGTGGGCACCGCCGTCTTGATTCGACGCTGGGCGGGCTTTGCGGCACAATACAGCGGTTACGGTTTACCGATAATTCCTTAGAGGGATGCCGATGAAGCGGTTGGGTGACGCGGATTCGCGTGGCGCAACGGCGCCGGATGAGCGGTATTTTGAACCTGTCGCCCACCAATTTGCAAGTATATGCCCGACGATCATTTAAGCAGCCTCCAATTCAGCAGCCTCGACCTCCCAGAATCCCTGAAGCGCGGCATCGCCGACCTCAAATTCACCCATTGCACCCCCATCCAGGCGCAGACGCTTCCCGAGGCCCTCGCCGGGCATGACGTCGCGGGACAGGCGCAGACCGGAACCGGCAAGACCGCCGCCTTCCTGATCGCATTGATCAACCGCCTGCTGCGCGATCCCGGTGCGGCGGATCGGCCGGTGAACGCGCCGCGCGCCATCGTCATCGCCCCGACCCGGGAACTGGCGGTGCAGATCCATGCCGATGCGCTCAGCCTGAACAAGTACACCGGCCTGAAACTGGCGCTGGTGTTCGGCGGCGTGGACTACGACAAGCAGCGCCGAGAACTTACCGAGGGCGTGGACGTGGTCATCGGCACCCCGGGGCGCATCATCGACTACTTCAAGCAGCATGTGTTCGACCTGCGCCACATCCAGGTAGCCGTGCTCGACGAAGCTGACCGCATGTTCGACCTGGGTTTCATCAAGGACATCCGCTTCCTGCTGCGCCGGCTGCCGCACCCGACGCGGCGGCTGAGCATGCTGTTCTCGGCGACGCTCTCCCACCGGGTACTGGAGCTGGCCTACGAGCACATGAACAACCCCCAGCTGATCCGCATCGAACCCGACAAGATGACGGTCGATCGCGTGCGCCAGCTCCTGTACCTGCCCTCCTCGGAAGAGAAAATCCCGCTGCTGATCGGCCTGCTGCGGCGGGTGGACGCGCGCCGCACCATGGTGTTCGTCAACACCAAGCGCATGGCCGAGCGCCTGGAGCGCACGCTCCTGGCCAACGGTTTCGTGGCACAGGCGTTGTCGGGCGATGTGCCGCAGAAAAAGCGCCTGAAAATGATGCGCGATTTCCACGAGGGCGTGGTTGCGGTGCTGATCGCCACCGACGTGGCCTCGCGCGGTCTGCACATCGCCGACGTCAGCCACGTGTTCAACTTCGACCTGCCGCAGGATGCCGAGGACTACGTGCACCGCATCGGCCGCACCGCGCGCGCCGGTGCCGAGGGCGACGCCATCAGCTTCGCCTGTGACGAATACGCCATCTCGCTGCCCGACATCGAGAACTACATCGGCCACCAGATACCGCGCGGCTCCATCGACGGCGCGGACCTGGCCGAAGTAGTGCCGCCGCCGCCCGCCGAATGGCGCGAGCGAGCGCCGGTTTATGGCAAGGGTGGACGCGGGCGCTCCGGCGGCCCGCGCGGCGGCGGGCGTTCAGGCGCAGGCGGCCGCAGTCGCGAGGGTGGACGCGAACGTCACGGCGGCGGGCGCAGCGAGGGGGCTGGCGGTCACGGCGGTGGGCGCGGCGGCGAAGGCTCATCCCGAGCGCGGGCCGAGGGCGCCACGCCTGCCTCCTCTCCGGCGGGCACCCAGCCGGCCGGCGCCGGCGAGCAGGGAAGCGGCGGGGGCGCAACGCGGCGGCGGCGCAGGCGCGGACGGCGCGGCGGCGCGGGCGGCCCCGCCGGTGAAGGTGGGAACGATGCTCCCGCATCCGGCCAGCCGCCGTCGAACTGAGCGCTGCGGCGGCGATTCAGCCGAGCAGCTGAACCACGCCATCGATGCCCAGAAAATCGCCGGTGTCGCGTGCGCCACGACCGCTGTCGGGATGGCGCACGGCGCGCAGTTCGCGGATGCCGAAGGCGCGCGCCGCGCGCAGCACCGGCAGGCTGTCATCGATGAACAGCGTGCGCTGCGGGTCGAAGGGCTCCGCCTGATGAAAGCGCGGCCAGAAGCGCGGGCTTTCCTTGGGCGCGCCGAACGGATGCGTGGAAAACACCGCATCGAGCTGCCGGCTCAGGCCCACGCGCCGATCCTTGATGTCGAGCGTGGCAGGATGCGCGTTGGTGATGAGCACACGGCGCTTGCCCATGCCGTGCAGGAAGCTCAAGAATGCCAGCGCGCCCGGCAGGAATTGCACCTGTTCATGCACGCTGCGCTTGATGGCCGATATGTTGAGACCCAGCTCGCGGCTCCAGAAGTCGATGCAATACCAGTCGAGCGTGCCCATGGAGGCGCGGAATTTCGGGCCCAGGATCTCGCGCGAACGATCGGCCGACAGCCCGTTGGCGCGGGCATAGTGCTCGGGAATCAGCTCCTGCCAGAACCAGTTGTCGAAACGCAGGTCGAGGATCGTGCCGTCCATGTCGAGCAGGACGGTGTCGATGCGCGACCAGTCGACCGATGCGGCAGCCATGCGCCGATGATAGCAAGCGATGCTTGATCTGGACGCCCTGGCGCGCGCCGTCCTGCCGATCGCGGCGGATGCGGGCAAGGCCATCATGGCCGTATACGAGAGCGAATTCGCCGTGCAGCGCAAACGCGACGATTCACCCCTGACCCGCGCCGATCTCGACAGCCAGCGCACCATCCTGCGCGAGCTCAGGGCGCTGACCCCCGACATTCCCGTGCTGTCGGAAGAAGGCGCGCAGACGCCGTGGAGCGAGCGCCGGCACTGGCGCGAGCTGTGGATCGTCGATCCGCTGGACGGCACGCGCGAGTTCGTCAAGCGCAATGGCGAATTCACCGTGAACATCGCCCTGGTCGTGGATCACGAGCCGGTGCTGGGCTGCATCGGCGTGCCCGCGCGCGACCAACTTTTCTGGGGCGTGAACCGCGGTGCCGGCGCGGGCGGCGAAGCCTGGCTGCAGCGGGCCGCCGAGGCGCCGCAACCCATCCGGGTATCGGCCCCGCAGCGGCCGCCGCGCGTCGCCGGCAGCCGCTCCCACACCTCGCCGCAGACCGCGCATTATCTTGCGCGCCTGGGTCCGCATCGGCTGCTGGCGGTGGGCAGCGCGATCAAGTTCTGCCTGATCGCGCAGGGCGAAGCCGATCTGTATCCGCGATTCGGACCAACCTCGGAGTGGGATACGGCCGCGGGCCAGGCGGTGCTGGAAGCCGCCGGCGGCCAGGTGACGCGGCTCGACGGGCATCGCCTGCGTTACAACTGCCGCGAGAGCCTCATCAACGGCGACTTCGTGGCCTACAACGACGCCCGCGTGCTGCCGGAGCCTGCCCTCTGATGTCCCACGCCCTGCACCGCGCGAACGACTTGGGTGGCCTCGTCCAACGAGCGCATGACTCGGCCGGCATCGACCTGCATGCGCATTCGCATTGCTCCGACGGCGCGCTGTCGCCGACGCAGCTGGTGGCGCGCGCCGCCG
>JAFEGC010000201.1 GCA_018240265.1 Pseudomonadota bacterium
CAGCGGCTCGAAGCGGCTGCCTGGGGGCAGTGCCTCGAGAATGCGCTGCCGGTACTCGCCGGCGGCGCGCACCGTGGTGACCGGGGTTTTGAGATTGGGCATGACGATGGCGCGACCGAAACGCCGGGCGGTGAAGCCCACCACGGCGCGCAGCGCCGCGCCGTCGCGCAGGTGCACGTGCCAGTCGTCCGGCCGGCGCAGGGTGAGGCGCTGCGTCACGATGCGCGCCCCGTCCGGGGCCAGCCGCTCTGAATCAGCTGCAGCGTGAAGCGCACGCCGAAGCCGGTGATGTCGGTGCCGATGGCGCCGAGCCCGCCGTGACGGTGACCGGCGGCCAGATCCAGGTGCAACCAGGGGATTTGCTTCGGCACGAACCGGTTCAAGAAGCGCGCCGCCAGGATGTGATCGCCCTTGCCCTCCACCGCGCATTGCGCCACGTCCGCCACACCGCTGTCGATATCGGTGTCGAAGTCCTCGTCCATGGGAAAGCACCACACGCGTTCACCGCTGTCGGCGCCGGCGGTCTCGATCGCCTGGCGCGAGGCCATGCGGTTGGTGAACGCGCCGCTGTAGCGCTCGGTAAGCGCGTACACGCAGGCGCCGGTGAGCGTGGCGTAGTCGATGATGGCCGCGGGCTTGGTGCGCGCGGCCAGCGCCAGCGTATCGGCCAGCACCATGCGCCCCTCGGCATCGGTGTGGATCACCTGGATGGTGGTGCCGTTGAGCGCTCGCACCACGTCCTGCGGCTTGTAGGCGGTGGGGCCGATGCGGTTCTCGGTAATCGCCATCCAGCAGTCCACTGCCAGGGGCGAGTCCATGCGTATCAGCGCCAGGAGCGAACCCAGCGCCACCGCGCTGCCCTCCATGTCGGTGTGCATGTCGAGCATGGACTTGTGCGGCTTCAAATTGGTGCCGCCGGTGTCGAAGCAGATGCCCTTGCCCACCAGGCTCAATTGCGGCGCGCGCGCGCCGCGCGGCCGGTAGCTCAAGCGTGCGATGCCGGCATCGCGGCCGGCATTGCCCTGCGAGACGGCCAGGAACGCACCGGCTCCCAGGCGCTTCAAATCCGCCTCCGAATAGAAACGCAGGCCCAGCTTGAACTGCGCGGCGAAGCGCTGCAGATGCCGGCGGTAGCCGCGCGCATCCAGCTCATTGGGAGGCAGCGCGGTGAGCCAGCGCGCCAGATTGTTACCCGCCGCGCAAGCCACGGTCGAGGTGAGCTTGGCCGTGGGCAGGCGCTGGGCGACGTGGATTTCCTTCAAGCGCGTGCCGCGCCGCGGCTTGCTTTTGAAAGCGGGCAGGGCGAAGGCGCCGGCCTCAAGCGCCGCGACCGCGGCCAGCACCGCAGTTTCCGCCGCCGCCGACGGCAGCAGGTGTGCGATGAGCACCCGCTCGGGTTCGGCTTCAAGCGCGAGCTTGGCGCATTTCTGCGCCAGTTGCAGGCGCTGGAACATACTCGACTCCGCGCCCGCATAGCCGATGACCAGGAGCGTGGCGGCATCGCCCAGCGTCGCCGTGAGCGTATCACCGGTGCGGCGCGCCTTGCGCGCATGCAGCGCGGCCAGGAGCGAAGCATGCGGAAATTTTTTCCATCCCGACCCGATATCCGGCGGAACGAGCAGAATCACCGCGCGGAACCGCGCCAGCGCGCGCGCGCTCAAAGAGGCGGTGCGCATTTGGACGGGCACGGTCAATGAATCCAGAGGCAGATGTGGGAGCATGGTCGCCAGGCGTCGGGGGTGGAGTTCCGGGCTATAATAAAACGCTCGCGGTCCGCTCGCGAGCACGGAGTGCACCGCGTGCATGCCATCGGGACACGAATCGGGCTTGAACGACCATGACACAGCAATCGCCCTATGAAGACATCGATCCGGTCGAAACCCAGGAATGGCTGGAGTCCATCGATTCGGTGCTCAAGGCGCAAGGCCCGCAGCGCGCGCATTTCATCCTGGAAAAGCTGGTCGATTTCACCCGGCGCTCCGGCACTTATCTGCCGTTCAAGCCGAATACCGCCTATCTGAACACCATTGGCAAGTATCAGGAGCCCGATTACCCGGGGGATCGCGGGCTGGAACGTCGCATCGAGGCTTATATCCGCTGGAATGCCATGGCCATGGTGGTTCAGGCGAACCGGGCTTCATCCGAATATGGCGGGCACATTGCCAGCTACGCCTCGGCCGCCACCTTGTACGAGGTGGGCTTCAATCACTTCTGGCGCGCGCGCAGCGAGTCCCATCCCGGCGACCTGATTTTCATCCAGGGCCATTCCAGCCCCGGCATTTACGCTCGCGCCTACCTGGAAGGTCGCCTGAGCGAGGAACAGTTGAAGCGCTTCCGCCAGGAAGTGGGCGGGGGCGGCCTGTCCTCGTATCCGCATCCGTGGTTGATGCCGGATTTCTGGCAGTTTCCCACGGTGTCGATGGGCCTTGGGCCCATGAACGCGATTTTCCAGGCGCGCTTCATCCGCTACCTGGAACATCGCGGCATGGTCAAACCCTCGGACCGCAAGGTCTGGGCTTTTCTGGGCGATGGCGAGATGGACGAGCCCGAATCCATGGGCGCGCTTACCATGCCGGTGCGCGAGAAGCTCGACAACCTGGTGTTCGTCATCAACTGCAATCTGCAGCGCCTGGACGGTCCGGTGCGCGGCAACGGCAAGATCATCCAGGAACTGGAGGCCGCCTTTCTCGGCGCCGGCTGGAACGTCATCAAGGTGGTGTGGGGCTCGCGCTGGGATCCGCTGCTGGCACGCGATACGCAGGGCTTGCTCAAGCGGGTCATGGAAGAGTGCGTTGACGGCGAGTACCAAAGCTTCAAGGCCAAGGGCGGTGCGTACACGCGCGAGCATTTCTTCGGCAAGTATCCGGCCCTGAAGGAAATGGTCGCCAACATGTCGGATGAGGACATCTACCGGCTGAACCGCGGCGGCCACGATCCGCAGAAGGTGTACGCGGCCTACGCTGCGGCGATGGAGAGCAAGGGCGCTCCTACGGTGATCCTGGCCAAGACCATCAAAGGTTTTGGCATGGGCAAGGCGGGAGAGGGCGCGAACACCACGCACCAGCAGAAAAAGCTGGACGATGCCTCGCTCAAGGACTTCCGCGACCGCTTCAACATTCCGATTTCGGACGAGGAAATTTCGCGCCTGCCGTTCCGTAAGCCGCCGCAGGATAGCGAGGAGATGCGTTATC
The DNA here is from genome assembly GCA_018240265.1 of Pseudomonadota bacterium. Lineage (GTDB taxonomy): Bacteria > Pseudomonadota > Gammaproteobacteria > Steroidobacterales > Steroidobacteraceae > TMP-86. Next base: position 3,192 of record JAFEGC010000201.1, read on the forward strand.
TGCAGGAGCGCCGTCACACGTTCGGCGGCTATCTGCCGGCGCGCTTCGCCGACGCCCCGCCGCTGGTGATTCCGCCGCTGGAGTCCTTCGAGTCCCTGCTGCAGGGAACCGGGGATCGCGAGATCTCCACCACCATGGCGCTGGTGCGCATGTTGGGCGCGCTGATCAAGGACAAGAACCTCGGCAAGCACGTGGTGCCCATTGTGCCGGACGAGGCGCGCACCTTCGGCATGGAGGGCATGTTCCGCCAGATCGGCATCTACTCCTCGGTGGGCCAGCTGTATACGCCGCAGGATGCCGATCAGCTCATGTTCTACCGGGAGGACAAGCAGGGGCAGATTCTCGAGGAGGGCATCAACGAGGCCGGCGCGCTGTGTTCCTGGCTGGCTGCGGCCACCTCGTATTCGAATCACGGCGTGCCGATGATTCCGTTCTACATCTACTACTCGATGTTCGGCTTCCAGCGCGTCGGGGATTTCATCTGGGCTGCGGGCGATTCGCGGGCGCGCGGATTCCTGATCGGTGGAACGGCCGGGCGCACCACGCTCGCGGGGGAAGGGTTGCAGCACCAGGACGGCCACAGCCAGCTGGTCGCCACCACCGTGCCCAACTGCATCGCCTACGATCCGACCTTTGCCTACGAACTGGCCGTCATCGTGCACGATGGCATGCGCCGCATGTACGAGCAGCGTGAGAACGTTTTCTACTACCTCACCTGCATGAACGAAAACTACGTGCACCCGCCCATGCCCGCGGGCGTTGCGCAGGGCATCCTCAGCGGCATGTACCTGCTGCAGATCGGCGGCCGCGGCAAGGTGCGGGTGTCGCTGTTCGGCGCCGGCACCATCCTGCGCGAGGTGCTGGCGGCCGCCGTGATACTGGAGAAGCAGTTCGGCGTACCCGCCGATGTGTTCTCGGTCACGAGCTTCAGCGAGCTGCGGCGCAATGCGTTGGAAACCGAGCGCTGGAACATGCTGCATCCTAACCAGCCGCCGCGCACCGCCTATGTACAGCAGGCACTCGCGGGGCGCGAGGGTCCATTCGTGGCCGCCACCGACTACGTGAAGACCGTGCCGGACCAGATACGCCAATGGGTGCCGGGACGCTACACGGTGCTGGGGACCGATGGTTTTGGACGCAGCGATTCGCGCGGCCAGTTGCGCCGGCATTTCGAGGTCGATCGTCACTACGTGGTGGTGGCGGCGCTGAAGGCGCTGGCCGACGAAGGCAAACTCGACCCCAACACCGTGGCGCAGGCCATGCAGGCCTTCGACATCGACCCCGAAAAACCCGATCCGATCAAGGCCTGACCATGACGCGCGCAATCGAGGTGCAGGTACCCGACATCGGTGGCTTCTCCGGTGTCGATGTCATCGATGTGCTGGTCTCGCCGGGGCAGCAGCTGGAGCGCGATGCGCCGTTGGTCACCCTGGAGACTGAAAAGGCCACCATGGATGTGCCCCTTCCGCAGCCAGGCCGGGTGCTGGAAGTGCGGGTCAAGAAAGGCGACAAGGTGTCGCAGGGTAGTGTGATTCTCACCCTGGAAGCGGCGGAGGTGCCGCAGGCGGCAGATGCCGCGGCCCAGTCCGCGGCGCCGGGGCAGAAGGCGCCGGCGACTGGATCGGGCGCGGCGGCAACCGCGCCGGCTCCGGGGCCGGCGGCTTCGGCTGCTGCCGCTACATCGGGCGCCGCTGCCGCGCCTGCTTCGACATCTTCCGCCGGCCTGCCGCTGATCGACGAGGCCGGTTTTTCCAAGGCCTATGCCAGCCCCTCGGTGCGCAAGTTCGCGCGCGAGCTCGGCGTCGATCTTGCGCGCGTGACCGGTACGGCGCCCAAACAGCGCATCACGCACGATGACGTGAAGGCCTGGGTCAAGCGCGCGCTCAGCGGGGCGGTGGCGCCCGCCGCGGCAACGGCCGCCGCGGCGCCGGCGCTGCCGAAGGTGCCGGAAATCGATTTCTCGAAGTTCGGGCCGGTGGAAATCAAGCCGCTGACGCGCATCCAAAAGATTTCGGGACAGCGTCTGCAGGCGAGCTGGCTCAACCTGCCGCATGTCACGCAGCACGAGGATGCCGACATCACCGAGCTGGAGGTGGCGCGTGCCGCGCTCAAGCCGCAGGCGGTGACGAAAGGCGTGAAGCTTACGCCGCTGGCCTTCATTCTCAAAGCATGCGTGCTGGCGCTGCGCGAATATCCGAAGTTC
>JAFEGC010000202.1 GCA_018240265.1 Pseudomonadota bacterium
CTGCCGGCGCCGGCGCCCCGGCGACGCTCAGGGCTTGGCATGCACGGCCTCCACCACCACTGGCGCATGCGGCAGCTCGCCGAACATCTCCGGCGCGTACATCGCCTCCACACGCGTCGGCGGCAGCAGCAAGGTGCCGGGGTTGTTCAAGCGCAGGGTGTATTCCAGCGACCAGCGGCCCTTGGGCACGAAACGGTAATAGGCGCGATACGCATCGAAGCTCCGCTCCTCGTAGGCCAGCCAGCCCCAGCCCTGCGCGGTTTCACCGCGCTGGTTCAAGGCCGACTGCCCGCCCAGTCCGTTGCCGAGCACGGTGGCGCCGGCCGGCACCGGATCGTTCACCACCACCCAACTCATGTCGGTTTGCGACTCGATGTCCAGGTGCACGCGGATCACGTCACCGCGCGTGTACATGCCGGGCTGCTGTTGTTCCACCGCGTTCCAGGTGCGCGTGACCTTGAAGCCCGTGAACAGCGGCTGCTCCAGCGGTATCGCCGCGGTGGCGCGCACCATCGCCCAGGGACGCCCGCCTCCGACGTGCGCCAATCCCAGATTGGTGCGCGCCGATGCCCAGGGCAGCTCGATCTGCGTCTGGCCTTGCGGCTGCGGCCATTCCACCACTTGCTTCTGCTCGCCGTAGTGCACGCCGGTGGCGCCGCTGACCGGCGTGGACTCGAAGAGGTTCGAGAATTTCTCCATGGCGAGCACGCCCCAGGCATTGGCCACGGTGGTGTTCCAATGGCCGAACTGCTGTCGCCCCAGCGCGCCGCGCACCAGCCGCGGCATGTCCTCGCGCCAGTCCGGCTGGTCCAGCACCGACAGCAACAGCCGGTTGGCGTTCGAATCGCCGGAAATCATCAACCACCACAGCGCATCGCTCCGTTCGCTGGAGAAAGTCATGGTGGTGCCCTGGAAATTCAGGCGCGCGCGCAGGATGCCCAGCGCGGCCTGACGGCGCACGGTCGCCTGCTTCACGCCCGCCACTCGCCTCAGGATGCCGAGCCAATCCATCAGCGCCGAAGTCGGCCACAGATTCGGATCGGGGCTGATGGCGTCGAGCATGCCGGCCTCGGCCGCGCCATGACGCGACAGCGCATCGATGGCCGCCAGCTTGCGGATGTTCAGGTCCGCGGTGGGCAGCGCCGAACGGCGTGACAGCTTGCCGGTGGCGAAGCGCCGCAGCGCCGCCACGATGCGCCCCTTGTCCTCGTCGGGGATCGGGTAATCCGCCTCGGCGGCAATGGCCAGCACATAGGCGCTGAGCGCATCGTCACCGTCCAGCCAGTCGCTGGGGAAATATTTGAGCAGCCCATCGCGATCCAGGTAACCCGGCAGCCGCTGCATCACCGCGTCCCAGGCGGCGCGGTCGCGCAGCGCCACCGCGCGCGAGATCTGCTGCTCCAAACACGGGTACGGATAGCCGCGCATGTACTCCCGCACGCCGGTGAGCCCATCGCCCAGGCGTGCACGCAAGGTGATTTCCAGCCCGCCGCGGCCCGGCACCGCGGCGCGCGGCCGTTCCACCGGAATGGTCAGCGGCCCGCCGAGCTGCGCGATCGTGGCCTGGAAAGTGCGCACCGGCACCGCCGGCAGCACCTGCTGCGCCACGCGCAGGCGATCGCTCCCCTCGCCGTCGATGTTGCGCACCGCCACCCGCCAGTCGAGCTTGCCGAGATTCACCGGCACTTCGACCGGCCAGCTCACATCCCGCGCCTGACCTGCCGGGAGCTCGATGCGCTGTGAGGGGAGCGATGCCGCCGGCAGTCCCGCGACCGCGGCCTCCGCCTCCACGCGCAGCGCACGATCGGTGGTGTTGCGCACCGTGAAAGTGGCGGCGAAGCGGTCCTGCTCGCGCACCAGCGGCGGCAGCCCCGACAGCAGGATCAGATCCTGCGAGGTATTCACCGTGGCGCTGCCGCTGCCGAAATATTGCTGGCCGGCGCTGGCCACCGCCACGATGCGAAACGCCGACAGCGAATCGTTCATCGGCACGCGCAGCTGCGCATCGCCGTTCGCATCCAGCGGCAGGCGCGCCTGCCACTTGAGCAGCGAGTCGAACTGCTCGCGCGTGCGGTCGCGTTCGCGTCCGCCACCACCGCCATGCGGCACGGCCTTGCGACCGTAATGCCGCTTGCCCACCACCTGCATCTGCGCGGTGGAGGTCCACACTTCCAGGCCGCGCTCGCCCATCATCGCCGCCAGCAAATCCCAGCTCGGGTTCGGCGCCAGATCCAGCAGCGCCTCGTCCACTCCCGCCAGTGCCACTTCCGCGTTCGGCGGCAGCGCGCCGCCATCGGCGCGCGCCACGTGGATGTTTACCAGCGCGGCGCCGCGCACCGGGTACACGTTGCGATCCGTGCGCACCACCACCTTCAGGCGATGCGGCTTCCAGCCAACCTTGATCTGAGCCAGCCCCAAGCGATAGGCCGGCTTGTTCAGATCGACGAGCGCGGTGATGTCCTCGGCAGCGGGCAACTTGCGGCCTTCCGCATGGGACACACGGCCGCGCACCGCCAGCACCGAGACGAACACGTTGGGCGCTTGATAGGCCTCGATCGGTACTTCGATGGTCGGCGCCTGGCCCTTGAGCGTGGTGACGAAACTGGACAGCACACCCTCGCGCAGCACGCTCACCAGTGCAGTGGCAGAGCGGAACGGCATGCGCACCTGGAAGCGCGCCGTCTCGCCGACCTCGTATTCCTTTTTCTCTGGCAGCACGTCCATGCGATCGCCCGAGGTGCCGCCGAACCACCAGTCGTCCTTGCCCGCCACCCAGATCGAGGTGGTAGCGCCGGCGCGCGCGCCCTGCGCATCCTGCCCTTCGGCGCGCACCAGCACTTCGCCCGACACGCCGGGCGCGATGTCGCAGAACAGCAGCCCTTGCGCATTGGTGCGGCCAGCGCAATGCATCGGCAGCTTGCGCGTCTCGGTGCTGGTCTCATACGCATAGAAACCGCCGATCAGCCGCTTGCGGTAGGAATAGGAATTGGACTGATACAGGCTCACTTCCAGCGGCTGATCCGCGCGCGGCTTGCCGGTCAAGTCCAGCGCCAGCACCTTGAAACGCATCTGCTCGCTGCTGGCCACCCAGCCTTCCGGACGGATGCCCAGGGTGAGCGCCGAGGGCACCAGTCGCACACGCCCGGTAGCGGTGAGCAGTTCGCCATTGGCATCCGCGTACTCGATTTCCGTAGTCAGGCGCGCAGGCTCATCTACGGCCGGCAGATGATCCAGCGTCACCCGCGCCGAGCCCGATGCGTCCAGGCTGAGCGAGGTGAGCTGTGTCTTGTTGTCCTCGCTCGCGGGGCTCGCCTCGAAATCCAGATCGAAGGGCGCGCGCCCGCCTTCGACGATGCCCTCCGTCACCGACTTGCCGCCAAAGCGGTAGTCCTCGTAACCGGGCACGTTCAGCGGCATGGGCTCGACCAGCGAGCGCACCTTGATCGGCAGACCGCCGGCGCCGCCGCCGGACAGATACGCCACGTGCACGTTCAGGCTCACCTGCCGCGGCCGCACCAGCGGCAGCGCGGGCACGTCCACGCTGCCGCGCATGCTGGGCAGGCGGAACTGCTCCACCTTGAAGCGGCCGCTCTGCCGTTCGCGACCCTGCGCATCCAGAATGGCGAGGCGATAGTCGCCGAGCTTGGCCTCGGCGGGAATCGCCCACTGCGACTCGGCGATACCGTCGGGCCCGAACTTCAGGTTCTGTTCGTAGCGCGCGCCGCTTCCCAGGTGCTCGATCACCAGCTTGCGCTCGGCCGGCAGGCCGGCGGGATTGTCGATGCCGCTGGAACGGTGATGCCGCAGATAGTGCTTCATCGACACGGTCTCGCCGGCGCGGAACAGCGGCCGGTCGAGCACGGTATGGAAAATGTCCGCCTCGTATTCGCTGCCCACCGGCAGGCTGAACTGGTACGGATCGATCCCCTGCCCCCAGCCCGACTGCGTGAAACTGAAATCCCCGCCCTTCTTCGCGACCACCAATCGCGGCGGCGGCGAGTATGGCTCGCAAGTCTCGGCGCCACCGGGCGTGCCGAGACTCGTCTGCACCGCCGCCACGCCATCGCGCCCGGTACGACCCTGCCACAGCGAGGCACCGCTGCAATAATCGATGATGCCCACTTCCGCATCGCCCACCGGCTTGCCTGAATCCAGCGCGGTCACCCACACACGCGAGCTTTCGCGACCCCATTGGAAGTGCACCGCGAGGTTAGTGACCAGCGCGGCGGTGCTGACGTAGCGCGCCTGATCGCGGCCGAGGAGCGCCGCGCCCAGCGCGCGGCTCTGCAATTCGACCACGTAAAATCCGGGCTCTTTGAGCGGGATGCCGATGACCTCGGCGGGACGCGCACCGGCCGACTTGTCCACGCTGAAGTTCTTCACGGCATCGTTCGCACCGAACACCGATTCGGTGCCGGTCTGTTCGCGCCAGACGCGGCCGCCATCACCGCTGGCATCTTCCTCCTCCTGGGTTGCGATCTTTTTCTTCGCCTCGTCCGCCGCAGGCTTCGGCGCCTGCACCCAGTCGCCGCGCGGCTCGTTCACCTGCGCGATGCGCTGCAGCCAGTGCGCGATCACCGCCGGATCGTCTCCGGTCTTGAGGAGCTTGGCCGGCATGGCCGCCATGCGTGCCGGCACCGTGGCTTCCAGGTTGCGCAGCGTCACCGGCAGGATGCCGCCCTCGCGCGCTTCCAGGATGCCGAACGTACCGGCGAACTTGGCCAAGGCCGGATAGGCATCGATGCGCAATTGCAGCGGGAAATGCGCCGCGTTTTCCAACGCGCGCCCGGCATCGTCGATCAACCCCGACGGCAGGCTCACCGTCAATTCGGTGTCGTCCGGGAACGGGCCTTTGAACTTCACACCTTCCACACTGGGGGCGCGCGCCGCTTCCGGCGGCTCGGGCTGGAACTGCGTGCCATCCGCGGCGCGCAACCGCACGCCCAGCGCCAGCTCGCGCGGCACCGGCGCGGTGAAGTTCACTTCGATGGGCTGCATCGGCACGCAGCCCGAACGCGCATTGCTGCGGCTGCATTCCACCTGCGCGGTGAAGCTCGGGCGGACGCGGAACGCCAGCGTCTGGTCGGCGCCGGTGGCGATGCCGTCGGGCGTGGCGATACCCTTGCCCCACACCAGATGAACCTGCGTAGCGGGCGGCAGATGTCGCTGGCAGCGCAGCACCATGAGCTGATCCTCGGCGCGCTCGAAGGCACGGTTGCGCACGCGCGCGGCGGAGCGCCGCCCGTCCTTCCACAGCAGTTGGAAATAATCGTAACCCAGCGCCGCACGCTGTTTCAGCACCGCCTCGCGCGCCTCGCCCTGCAGCACTTCCACGCCGACGCGCTCGGACACCCCGTCGATCACGCAGCTTGCATGTGCCTGGACGGATTC
>JAFEGC010000203.1 GCA_018240265.1 Pseudomonadota bacterium
AAATGGTGCGGCGCGGGGTTGTTTGCTCGCCGCGGGCCCTCCATTGGTCGGCTCTCCCGTGGCGGGGTTCATCGACTATGCCGCGTTGCCCACCTTTTTCGAGGTCTTGAGGGGGATTTCCGAGGCGCATCCCCGCCAAGTTCGGCGCGTGGGGTGGCAGGGAGCCGAGCTCGATCCGGAGGGTGACACGAGCTTCGCCCGCCTGTCCGGCCCTGGCTCGAAGTCCTACGTCCTGCTGACCCTTCCGGCGTGGCGGCAGGCGCCCCCCGCGCCTGCGCTCGCCAGCGCGCCGGCCGCCGAGCCTAGCAAGTTGGTGGATTGGCTGAAGCTCTCGCTCCGCGCGGCCCACATGTATGCCTGGCGGTGGCATCGCAAGATCGACGAGTTCGAACTTCTGCTCTCCAACAGCCCGGGCCGCGAAAGCCCGGAGCCGGGGTTTCAAGGTATGGAAGGACTGTTCGCATGCCTGCACCCTGAGGATCTCGACCGCGTTTCGCGATCCACTCAGCTGGCGCTGGAGGAAGGTATGGATCTCAAGGAGGAATTTCGTCTGCGCGGTGGCGACGGCTCCTATCGATGGTACGCGGCCGTCGGCCGGCCGATCATGGACGAATTTGGCGAGGTCACGGGACTCGTCGGCGCAACGCAGGATGTCACCAGCCGCCGGCTTTCTCTGGCGCGGTTGAGCGAGTATAGCGAGCTGTTGCGTTCGGCGGCCGCGAACACCCGCGACGTGCTGCTGCTGCTCGACCGCAATCTCAATATTCGATTCTGCAATCACAATATTCGGGGTGTCGAACCGCGGCTGCTGGTCGGTCAATCGGTGCGCAATGTGCTGGGTGAACCGAATTGGCCGCTTCATTCAAAGTTGCTGGCTGCGGTCGTCGCCAACGGCGAACCCGCCTCCTTTGCACACGAGGCGACTGGCGAGAACGACGAGCTGCACAAGTACGATAGCCGCGCTATCCCGACCTACGAGGGCGGTCGGATCAGCGGCGTGTCGTTGACCATCTCGGATATCACCGAGCGCCTGCGCATGGAGCGCGAGGTTCTGGAAATCTCCGCGCGCGAACAGGAGCGCATCGGCCAGGACCTGCACGATGGCCTGGGCCAGGAACTGACCGGCGTGTCGCTGATGTTGCGCGGTCTGGCCACGAGGCTCGGCCGCAGCGATCCGGAACTCGCGCAGGAAGTGAACGAGATCATCCGCGTGGTAAACCTTTCCATTGAAGGCGCCCGCTCGCTGGCCCGCGGCCTCTCACCGTTCAACAACAGCCGCGGCGGGCTGGTGCGGGCGCTGCGCAGTCTCGCCGCCCGCAGCCGCGATCTCTACGGCTTGAACGTGCGGTTCCGCAGTAAGGTGTGGCCGCAACTGACGCTGGATGAAAACCAGAGCAGCCATCTGTATCGCATCGCGCAGGAGGCGTTGACTAACGTCGCGCGCCACGCGCGGGCTTCGCACGCGGAAATTCGCCTGCAAGTGGCGGACGGCCGCTTCATACTGACCATTGGCGATGACGGCGTGGGGTTGGAAAACGTTTGCAAATCCGGAAATGGCATGGGCCTGAAGCTTATGGCGTACCGGGCGGGTATGATTGGCGCCAAGCTTGAAATTCTCGCAAATCATCCTAAAGGTACAGCGATCCGAATATGCGGCGAACAACCACCGGTAACGTGATCTTTCACTTGTCGAATACGTAAAGAACAGTCGAGCGACTGATGAACAACGTCAACATCAACATGACCATGCGTACTCCCGCTCCGCCGCCCGGATCTTTGTCCAAGAAAAATGCACGTCGCATCCTCATCGTCGACGATCATCCCATCGTGCGCCAGGGGCTGCGGCGTTTGATGGAAAACGAGGAAGACTTGTCGGTGTGCGGGGAGGTGGAGACGGCGCGCGATGCGCGCATCGCCATTAAGGAGTTGAACCCCGACGCGGTCATCGTCGACATCAGCCTGAGGCAGGGCGACGGCATCGAACTGGTGCGCGATGTGCGCGCGCATTACGCCACGCTCCCGATGCTGGTGCTGTCGATGCACGACGAGGCCATCTACGCCGAGCGCATGCTCTCGGCCGGCGCCAACGGCTACATCATGAAGCAGGCGGCCAGCGAGCAGTTCCTGGCTTCGCTCCGTCGAGTGCTGGATGGCGGCATCTACGTGTCCGAAGCCGTTGGCAGCAACATGATTCAGAAATTCGCCTCCGGCGGCTCCTATACTTCCGCGAATCCCATCGATCGGCTGAGCAACCGCGAGCTGCAGATTTTGCACATGATCGGCAAGGGCATGAGCACGCGCGAAACCGCCAATTCGCTCAACCTCAGCGTCAAAACGGTCGAGTCGCACCGCCAGCGCATCAAGCGCAAGCTGAATCTGAACACCGGCGCGCAACTGGTGCAGTACGCGGTCAACTGGTTCGCGGGCCGCGAACCAGCGAACTGAAATCCCCTGAGTGCGCGCCCGGCGCCCTTCGCCGCCGTGCGGGAGTGGTCGGGTCGCGCAGCTGGCCAGCGTGCAGGCGCTGGCGGACTCGGCGCATTCCGAGGTCAGCATATGAACAACAAGGGTTCGATTCTGTGTGCCGCGATCCTGGCACTGACGATTATCGTGCCGGCATCGGCCGCGGCGGTGGATCAGAAGGTCCAGGCCGATCCACATGGCACGGTCGAGGTCAACAATGCCGCCGGTCGTATCCGCTGCATCGGCTGGGAAAAACCGGAAATCCAGATCACGGGCGAACTTGGTGGCAGCGATCGACTCGACGTGCAGCGGCAGGGTGCGACCACCACCATCCGCGTGCTCTCGCGCCTGGGCATTTCTGTCTACAACGAGGCAGAGCTGGAAATCAAGATACCGGCGGCGAGCAGCCTGCGCGTGTCGGCGGTGAGTGCCGACGTCGAAGTCAGCGGCGTCAGCGGCGATCAGCGCCTGCAAAGCGTGAGCGGTGACGTGCAGACCGAAGCCGCCAAGGCAGACGTTACGCTCAAAAGCATCAGCGGCAACGTCAAGGTTCGCGGCAAGCGCGAGGCACTCCACACGATCGTAAGCACCGTAAGCGGCAGCTCCTCGGTCATCGACGTAGGCGGGGAACTGGAGTTCGGCACCGTGAGCGGGGACTCGATCATCGACATGTCTTCGCTTACCCGGGCGCGCCTGAAGACCATTTCCGGTGATGTGAAAATGACGGCGAAGCTGGCGCCCGAGGCGCGCGTGGACGCCTCGAGCGTAAGCGGTGATCTGCAGCTGCGCTGGCTCGGCGTGGAAAGCTCCAACATCGAACTGGAGAGTTTCAGCGGCGAGATCGATAGCTGCTTCGGCGGGGTGCCAGTGCAGCATCCGACCTATGGACCCGGCAGCAGTTGGCGGTATGGTCCGAAAGACGCCCCAAAAGATGTCAAGGGCGACATCCACGTCAAGTCCATGAGCGGGGACATTCACCTCTGCAATCGCTAGAATCACTCGTCAGGGTTCCCTGATGGGTGAGGACGGCCGTGCGTGGAATCAAGATTTTAGGGTTGATTGTCGGCGGCGTCATTGCGCTGTTCGCCATCGTGCTCATCTGCGTCTGGCTGTTCGTCAACCCCAACTCCTTCAAGAGCCGCATCGAGCAGGAGGTCAAGCTAACCACCGGACGTGAGTTGACGCTCGGCGGGGACATCAAGCTGTCGGTGTTTCCGTGGATTGCGCTGGAGTTGGGTCCGGCGAGCCTGGGCAATCCGCCGGGCTTCGGCGCGGAACCCTTCGTATCCGTCAAACACGTGGCCTTGAGGGTCAAGCTCATGCCCTTGCTGCACGGCGAACTGGAGGTCGGGCGGTTGGAAGTCGACGGCATGGACCTGCGCATGAAAAGGAACGAGCAGGGCAAGGGCAACTGGGAGGATTTCGGCGCGAAAACCGAAGCGCAGCCGGCCAAGCCAGCCGATGGTGGCGCCAAGGGCTTCAAGGAGCTGGCGGGTGTGCTGGTCAAGGACAGCCGCATCAGCTACGAAGCCAACGTGCTGTCGGATTTGGACCTCGACATCGGACGCGTCGCCATGCACACGCCCATTCCGGTGAAGCTGAATTTCAAGCTCGATCGCGGCGCCGACAGTTCCGCACTTGCGTTCACCGGCGCGCTGAATGCCTCGCTCGACCCGGATGCCAAGCGATACAGGCTGGCGGCGGTCACGCTCAACGGCGAGCTGAAGAACAAGGGCGACAGCCGGTCCATCAGCTGGCGTTTCTCGGCGCCGGCGATCGATGTGGATCTCTCCCAACAGACGCTTAAGGCCGCTTCGTTCACCGCGCAATACGCCATGGCGCAGCTGTCGGGCTCGCTGGCCGGCGAGAAGATCGTGGACGCGCCGGCTTTCAGCGGCTCGTTGAAGCTCGACCCGTTGGTGCTGCGCGAATTCCTGCCGCGAATGGGCGTGGACGTGCCCAAGACGCGGGACTCGAAAGTGCTGTCCAAGTTCACCGCCGCGACCCGGTTCGCCTATGGCGGCAATGCCGCCCGGCTCAGCGGTCTCGATATCGTACTGGACGATTCGAAGTTCACCGGTGAGGCCGCTGTCACCAATCTCGATACCAAGGCGCTGACCTTCAACCTGAAGCTGGACCAGATCGACATCGACCGCTATCTGTCGCCGGACGACTCGGCGCCCAAGCCGGACGACAAGCCGGTGGAACTGCCGGCGGAGAAGCTAAGAGCCCTGGATGCCAACGGCACCTTCAGCATCGGCCGCGCGCGCATTGCCGGCATGGATCTCACCAACGTGCAGATGACGCTCCAGTCCAAGGACGGCATCATTCACCTGAATCCGCTCAAGGCCCAGTTGTACGGCGGCCAGTACGACGGCGATGTCACTTACGATGCCAGCGGCAAGGTGCCGGGGGTCAAGCTCGATCAGCGGATGAACGGCATCGACGTGGCCAAACTTCTGAAGGCGACGGTCAAGTCCGATCGCCTGTCCGGCCGCGCCAACCTCAGCATGAAACTGGCGGGGCAGGGACGCACCAGTGAGGCGCTGATCAAGGCCTTCGCCGGACACGTAGATATGAACGTGGCGGACGGCGCAGTCGAGGGCATCGATCTGTGGAACGCGATCAGCCGCGCCCAGGCGCTGTTCGAGAAGCGCGCGCTTCCGCCGGAGAGCGGCGCCAAGCGCACCAAGTTCGATGCGCTGCAAGCATCGGCCGACATCGCCGGCGGCGTGGCCACCATGAGGGATCTGAACATCGCCTCGCAGAACCTGCGCGTCACCGGCACCGGCACCGCGAACTTCATTTCCCGCGCTATCGACTACCGCATCCTGGTGCGCCTGCTCAAGGCGCCGCCTGGACAGGGAGCC
>JAFEGC010000204.1 GCA_018240265.1 Pseudomonadota bacterium
CTGCTGCAGGAGATGCAACAGGCGCGCATCGTCATCACCAATTACCACGCCTTCCGTTTGCGCGAGCGCATGGAGCTTTCGGCCGGCGGCCGCGCGCTGTTGCAGGGCCGTACCGGCGAGGAGCTGGTGACCACTGAGACCGAAGGGCAGATGATCCAGCGCGTGATGCCCGAGCTCATGGGCTTCCGCCACATCGTGGTGCTGAACGACGAGGCGCATCACTGCTATCGCGAGAAGCCGCCCGAGCCCGATGACGAGGAACTGAAGGGCGAGGCGCGCCAGGAAGCCGAACGCAACAGCAAGGCGGCGCGGCTGTGGATCTCGGGGCTCGAAGCGGTGAATCGCAAGCTGGGCAAAGAGGGCCAAGCGGGCGTCGCTCGCGTGTTCGACCTGTCGGCCACGCCGTTCTTCCTCGCGGGCTCCGGCTACGCCGAGGGCACGCTGTTTCCGTGGGTGATGAGCGACTTCTAGCTGATGGATGCCATCGAGTGCGGCATCGTCAAGCTGCCGCGCGTGCCGGTGGCGGAGAACATCAGCGGTGATGAGATGCCGCTATATCGGAATTTGTGGGAGCACATCCGTCACAAGATGCCCAAAAAGGGCCGCGGTCAAGGAGAAGGACTCGACCCTGACGATCTGCATGTCAAGCTGCAGACGGCGCTGCAGGCCCTGTACGGCCACTACGAGAAGACCTTCGAGCTCTGGCAGCAGCGTGGCATCGGCGTGCCGCCGTGCTTCATCATCGTCTGCCAGAACACCGCCATCTCCAAGCTGGTGTATGACTACGTTTCCGGCTTCACGCGCCAGAACCCGGATGGCACGGCCACGCAACACAACGGCCGCCTGGCGCTGTTCCAGAACTACGACCCGGTCACGCTCAATCCCTATCCGCGTCCCAATACGCTGCTGATCGACTCCGAGCAACTCGAATCCGGCGAGAAGCTCGACGACACCTTCCGCACGTTCGCCGCGGACGAGATCGAGCGCTTCCGGCGCGAGAAGGTGGAGCGCACCGGCGATCCCCATGCAGCCGACAATCTCACCGACCAGGATTTGTTGCGCGAAGTGATGAACACCGTGGGCAAGGCGGGGCAACTCGGCGCGCAAGTGCGGTGCGTCGTGTCCGTGGCCATGCTCACCGAAGGCTGGGATGCCAACAATGTCACGCACATCCTCGGCATCCGTGCCTTCGGCACCCAGCTCCTGTGCGAGCAGGTGATCGGCCGCGCGCTGCGCCGGCAGAGCTATGAACTGAACGAGGAAGCCAAGTTCAACGCCGAGTACGCCGATATCTTCGGTGTGCCCTTCGATTTCACGGCCAAGCCCGTGGTCTCCCCGCCGCAGCCGCCGCGCGAGACCATTTTGGTGAAAGCGCTGCGACCTGAGCGTGATGCGCTGGAAATCCGCTTCCCGCGCATAGAAGGCTATCGTGTGGAGCTGCCGGAGGAGCGGTTGACGGCGGTGTTCGACGATGACTCCCAGTACGTGCTCACGCCCGACATCGTCGGTCCGACCAACACCACGACTTCCGGCATCATCGGCGAGCAGGCCAATATCGACGTCAAGCATCTGAAGGATGTGCGGCCGTCCACGCTGGTGATGAACCTGACCACGCACCTGCTCTACAGCAAGTGGCGTGATGCGGGGGAGGAGCCCAAGCTGCATCTGTTCGGCCAGCTCAAGCGCATCGTGCGCCAATGGCTGGACACGTGCCTGGTGTGCAAGGGCGATACGTATCCGGCTATGCTGATGTACCGGCAGCTTGCCGACCACGCCTGCGAGAAGATCCATGCCGGCATCAACGCTGCCGCCGGCGAGGGTCGTATCGTCAAGGCGCTGCTCGATCCCTACAACCCCACCGGTTCCACCGCGCACGTGCGCTTCAACACCTCGCGCGCCGAGCGCTGGGACACCAAGGGTCCGCCGCCCAAGAACCACGTGAACTGGGTGATGCTGGACAGCGATTGGGAAGCCGAGTTCTGCCGCATCGCCGAGGCGCACCCGAAGGTGGTGGCTTACACCAAGAACCACAACCTCGGGCTTGAGGTGCCGTATCGGCACGAAGCCGAGGCGCGCCGCTACCTGCCGGATTTCATCGTGCGCGTGGACGATGGCCACGGGCCCGATGACCTGTTGAACCTGGTGGTTGAGATCAAGGGCTACCGCCGCGAAGATGCAAAAATGAAGAAACTCACAATGAACAGCTATTGGATACCCGGCGTGAACCAGCTTAAGGTCTACGGCCGCTGGGCATTTGCGGAGTTCGACGACGTCTACGCGATGGAAGCGGACTTCAAGGCGAAGCTCGAAGCCCAGTTCAACCAGATGATCGGCGCCGCCGTGGCCACGCAAGGGGGCGCCTGATCATGGCCCGCAAGCCCCCCAGCAAGAAGCAGGTCGAAGACTTGAAGCACGCCGA
This sequence comes from Pseudomonadota bacterium, assembly GCA_018240265.1. Lineage (GTDB taxonomy): Bacteria > Pseudomonadota > Gammaproteobacteria > Steroidobacterales > Steroidobacteraceae > TMP-86. Next base: position 2,420 of record JAFEGC010000204.1, read on the forward strand.
AGCCAAGCGCAAGAATATTCCGACGGCCGAGCATCAATCGGTGCAGGACAAGGCGCAGCAGGCGCCCAAGGTCCTGCGCTACCCGCGCAACACGGACCTCGACCCGCAGCTCGTCTGGCGCGGCAAAGATGAGCAGGACGCGCAGGACCTCGTCGTGCACGCGCCGCCCATCTACATCCAGGAGAAGGTGCACCCCAAGGCGCTGATCGATGACCTGCTGCGCCAGACGCGCGAGAGCCGGCACGAGGCGGGGCAGAGCACGGCGGATCTGTTCGCGGACTTCAACGGCATTCCGAAAGGCGTGGACAAGACCGAGTTCTACCAGCACGACCAGAACTGGACGAACCGGATGATCCTCGGGGATTCACTGCAGGTGATGGCGAGCCTGGCCGAGCGCGAGGGATTGCGCGGCAAGGTGCAGTGCATTTATTTCGATCCGCCTTATGGGATCAAGTTCAACAGTAACTTTCAGTGGTCGACCACCAGTCGCGATGTGAAGGACGGGAAGGCGGATCACATTACGCGGGAACCGGAGCAGGTGAAGGCGTTTCGGGATACGTGGAAAGACGGGATACACAGTTATCTAACTTACTTGAGAGATCGACTGGCTATTGGCCGAGACCTTCTGTCGGAATCGGGCTCTCTGTTTGTTCAGATTGGAGACGAAAACATTCACCGAGTCAGAATGTTGCTCGACGAGGTTTTCGGCGAAGAGAATTTCTGCTCGCTTATTCAAGTCCAAAAGACAGGCAGTCAAGCCGGATCCCTTTTGGCAAATACGGTTGATTTTATACTCTGGTATGCAAAATCAAGGTCAACGGTAAAGTACAGGCAGTTGTACGATGTCCGGCGGGCTGGCCACGTTTCATCTGATCGCTACGATCAGATCGAATTGGAGGACGAGGTAGAGCGTCGCCTATCTAAGGCAGAGCTTCAGCGAAACGCTGAAGTTCCGAGGGGGCGGGTTTTTCAACACACCAGTCTGATTAGCTCAGGTCAAGCGTCTACCGAGCAGCCCTTCGACTTCGAGGGTAAGACTTATCGGCCTGGCCGCGGAAGTCATTGGAAGACCACCATTGCAGGGCTCTCTGTGCTTTCAAAGGCCGGCCGCGTGGCATCCGGCGCAACTACGGTTCGCTACAAGCGATTCATCGATGACTTTTCGGTTCTGCCAATTACAGATAGATGGGAATCGCTGCAGATTGGGACTGGTCTTATTTACGTTGTGCAAACAGCTACCTCTGTGGTTGAGCGTTGCCTTCTGATGACGAGTGATCCCGGTGACCTTGTCCTCGATCCGACCTGCGGGTCGGGCACAACTGCCCTTGTTGCCGAGCAATGGGCCCGTCGCTGGATCACCGTTGATACATCTCGTGTCGCACTTGCGCTCGCACGTGCCAGGGTAATGGGTGCTCGTTATCCGTTCTACCTTTTGGTCGATTCGCGTGAAGGCCAGGCCAAGGAGTCCGAAGTTACGAAATCCGCTCCGAGTTTGAAAGCAACCTTTGGGAACGTTCGCCATGGCTTCGTCTATGAGCGCGTACCGCACGTCACGCTGAAATCAATCGCTAACAATGCTGAAATTGACGTTATCTGGGAGAACTGGCAGCCAATCCTCGTTACGCTGCGCGAGAAACTGAACCAGGCTGCGAAGAAGGACTGGCAAGAGTGGGAAATCCCCCATGAAGCCAAAGTCGACTGGCCCGCCACGACAAAGAAGCTCCACGCCGACTGGTGGCAAGCCCGCATTGCCCGCCAAAAGGAAATCGACGCCTCCATCGCCGCCAAAGCCGAGTTCGAATACCTCTACGACAAGCCCTACACGGACCCGAAGACCGTGCGCGTCGCAGGCCCCTTCACCGTGGAATCCTTGAGCCCGCACCGCATGCTCGGCGTGGACGAGAACGACGAGCTGATCGACCCGCTGAAGGCCGGCCCCGAGGGCGACCGCATCGGCACCAGCTTCGAGCAGATGATCCTCGAGAACCTGAAAGCGGCGGGCGTGCAGCAGGCGCACAAGGAAGACCGCATCCGCTTCACGTCATTGACCGGCTGGCCCGGCAGCTACATCTGCGCGGAAGGGCGCTACGCGGAAGGCGCGGCCGAGAAGCGCGCCGGCATATTCATCGGCCCGGAGTTCGGCACCGTGTCGCGCCCGGACCTGGTGGAGGCTGCGCGCGAGGCGGGCGATGCCGGGTTCGACGTGCTGATCGCTTGCGCCTTCAACTACGAAGCGCACGCCAACGAGTTCCACAAGCTCGGCCGCATCCCGGTGCTCAAGGCGCGCATGAACGCGGACCTGCACATGGCCGCCGACCTCAAGGCCACCGGCAAGGGCAACCTGTTCGTGATCTTCGGCGAGCCGGACATCGAGATCCTCGAGCCCGCGCAGCCGCAGATCCGCGTCAAGGTGCGCGGCGTGGATGTGTTCGACCCCTCCACCGGCGAGGTGCGGAGCGACGACACCGACAAGATCGCCTGCTGGTTCATCGACACCGACTACAACGGCGAGAGCTTCTTTGTCCGCCACGCCTACTTCCTCGGCCAGAACGATCCCTACAAGGCGCTGAAGACCACGCTCAAGGCCGAGATCGACGAGGACGCCTGGGCCAGCCTGAACAGCGACACCTCGCGCCCATTCCCCAAGCCCAAATCGGGGCGCATCGCGGTGAAGGTGATCAATCACCTCGGGGATGAGGTGATGAAGGTGTTTCGGGTCTGACGGCACGGATATGCCGCCCGACGGGATTTATGCAGCAACAGGGAGGTTGGTTTGTAATGAGCATTGTCTCCGGTTCAAGGTCCGAATACCCTGCTGAAGCCATGGCCGAACCACGACATCTTCACCGCGCGCCGATTATCGAAGCCCTGATCGATCTGCGTGTCGTCATGCCAGAAGGTCTGACGATC
>JAFEGC010000205.1 GCA_018240265.1 Pseudomonadota bacterium
CGGCGTTTCGCATGATCGAAATGGGCAACGCGTTTACGTTGCTACCGCGGCTGCGCGCGGTGGGCGATGCCGCCGCGGCGCGCGCGGTGATCGGCCGTGAGTCCCTGACCGCCGCGGTGATGTCTGCGGGTTCCGCCCTGGGCATCCTGCTGTTTGCGCCGCTGGTGTTCGAATACTTGTTGAAAAACAAGTTTCCCTACGACCGCTCGCTGATCATCGCCAGCATCCTGGTGGGTTGCATCAAGGTGTGGTCCGGGTTCGCCACCACCGTGACCACGGCCTGTGGATCGCGACGCATGCTGGTACTGGTCAGCGTGCTTACCTGGATCAGCATTGGCATCGCCACGGCGGGAGCGGCGCTCGGAGCGCGCTTCGGATTGATAGGCATCCTGTATGGCGTGGGGGTGGCGTGGCTGCTGCTGGCCAGCGGCGCAAGTTTTCTTGCGCTACGAAGCTTTCGCCTGCGCTTCGGCACCCAACGCGCCGCGCCCGGCCCGGCCTGACCCGACTGGCGCTTGGGCCCGACGCTGCGAACCCCTTGCTCAGGCCGCGAGCTGGGTCGTAAGGTCAGGCAGGGACAGGCCCTGGATCTGCATCCGGTACCAGACCTCGGCATTGAGCAGCAGCCAGAGCCGGTTGCCGTGGTCGGCGCGGCCTGCAAGATGCTCATCCACCAGCCGGCGCATGGGTTCGGCGCGCAGGATGCCATCGGCCACCAGCTGCGAGCGCGGCAGGATGCCGCCGTACAGACGCCGGTATTCGTCGCGCAGCAGGTAGGGCATGCCCACCGCGAACCCCTGCTTGGGCCGGTCCATGAGCGAGCGCGGCAGGTAGCGGTCGGCCAGCCGCCGCTGCAGAAAGCGTAAAGTCTTGCCGCGCACCTTGGCATCGTCGGGCAGCCGCGCGGCGAATTCGGCCAGCTTGTGGTCCATGAAAGGGCTGCGCGCCTCCAGGCCATGCGCCATGGTCATGCGATCGGTGATCATCACCGGATGATCGGCGAGCCGCACCTCGGCATCCGCGTACAGCATGCGATCCAGCGCGGAGCCGCCGGCGAGGCGTTCAAACGGCTCCTTGATGCAATTCTCCGGGTCGAAATTCCGCAGGGCCTCGAGGCTTGCCGGGCTGAAGAGGCTGGCTCGAGTGGCGGTGTCGAAATAGAAATACGACAGGCTCTGGGCATAGCGCGCGCCGCCTTCGAGCAGGGACATGCGCTGCAGCCAGCGCAGCTGATGGCTCATGCTCTTGTACCAGCGCCCGGCGGGCAGCAGGTTGAGCAACGGACCGATGAGTCCGGTGCGCAGCCCTCGTGGCACGCGCGCATAGGTCGCGGCCAGCGAGTAGCCATAGTAGCGGTCATAGCCACCGAAAGTTTCATCGCCGCCGTCGCCGCCGATCACCACCTTGACACTGCGCCGCGTGAACTGTGCCAGCTCGTACATGCACAGCGCCAGCGCATCGGAGGGCTCGTCCAGATGCCACACCAGCGCGGGAAGCGATTGCGCCAGATTGAGCTGCAGCTGGCCCTCGTGGTGATCGGTGCCCAGGAGTTGCGCGATCTGCCGGGCATAGGGCGCCTCGTCGTAGCCCGCGTGCGGCACGCTCAGGGTGAAGGTGGGAAACCCCGGGGCAACGCAATGGCGCATCAGCAGGGCCACGATCAGGCTGGAGTCCAATCCGCCGCTCAGGAAGGCGCCCACCGGCACGTCGCTGGCCAGGTGCAGGCGCAGCGCGGTGAGAATCTCCGCCTCCAGCGCATCGGTGAGCTCGTCATCGCTGCCGGTGATTTTCGGCCGGTACGCATTCGACCAGTAGCGCCAGATGCGTGGTGTCGCGTCCAGCCCGACGCTCAGCGCATGCCCCGGCGGGAGTTTGCGCACACCGCGGAACATGCTGCGCGGTGCGGCGATGACCCGCAGCGCGAAATACTGGTCCAGCGCCGTGAGGTCGAGTTCGCGTAAGGAAGGCTCGGCCGCGAGCAGCGCCTTGATCTCGGAGGCGAAGAAAAAAGCGCCGCCGTGCTGGGCGTAGAACAACGGTTTCTGGCCAAGGTGATCGCGGGCGGCGAACAGTACCCGCTTGCGCGTGTCCCACAGTGCGAAGGCGAACATGCCGCGCAGGTGCGACAGACAGTCCTCGCCGTATTCCTGGTACAGGTGCAGGATGCTCTCGCAGTCGCTGTGGGTCAGAAAGCGGTGGCCGCGGGCCTCCAGATCCTTGCGCAGCTCGCGGTAGTTGTAGATTTCGCCGTTGGCCACCAGGAACAGCGTCTTGTCCGCATTGAACAGCGGCTGATGACCGCCAGCCAGGTCGATGATGGACAGGCGCCGCTGACCCAGCGCGGCGTAATCGTCCTGGTAGCGGCCTTCGTCATCCGGACCACGGTGGGCCAGCGCCGGCAGCAGCCGGTCCAGCACATCGGCGTGCCGGGCGCGCGGACCGACCATGCCGGCAATGCCGCACATCAGCGCGCTCGCCCGGCGGGCACGCCTGCGCTCATAGCAGGCCGTTGTCCCGGTACCAGGCAGCGGTTGCGCGCGCGGCTTGCGCGAAGGGCACCTGCGGCTGGAAACCCAATACCTTCTGGTACTTGGCAGTGGAAAACACGAATGATTTGGTGAAGAAGTCCAGCCGGCGTTGGGTGAGCGGTGGCTGCAGGCCGAAGGGCTTGAAGGTGGCTTCGAACACCGCGGCGGCGGCGCGGAACGGCCAGATCGGGATGCGCAAGGATGAGGGCGTCTTGCCCAGCGCCTGGGCGATCTGCGTCACCATCTGGCGGGTGTTCATCACCTCGTTGCCGGCGAACACGAAGGTCTGGTTCACCGCGGCCGGATGCTGAGTCGCGAGCAGCAGGGCGCGCGACAGATCGTCGACGTAGATCACCTGGCGCAGGTTCAGGCCCGAGCCCAGCATCATGAAAGCACCGCTGTTGATGGCCTTGAACAGCTTCAGCAGTCGGAAATCGCCGGGTCCGAAGGTCTCGGATATGCGCGCGATGCTGATCTCGATGCGCGCGGCGTGCTCGCGCACGGCTTGTTCGGCTTCGTACTTGGTGAGGCCGTAGATGTTCTCGGGTCGCGGCGGACTGTCCTCATCCAACTCGCCGTCGCGGGCCGAACCGTAGACGCCGATGGTGGAGCCGTAGACGAAGCGGCGCACGCCGGCCTCGATGGCGGCGCCGATGAGCGCACGCGTGCCGCCCACGTTGACGTCGCGAAAATACGCATCCGGCACATTGCCCTCGTGCTGGGCGGCGGCCAGGTGAATGACGGCCTCGCAGCCCGCCACCAGTGTGTCGGCGAATCCCGGCGTGAGGAGCGAGCCCTCGTGTACGCGGATGCCGGCGGCCGACAGTCGCGCCACCCGGGCCGACTCGATCTCATTGGCGCTGCGTCCGGTGGCGATCACCGAGTGTCCCTGCTCGACCAGAATCTGCGCCAGGCGACAGCCGATGAATCCGGAGGCTCCGGTGACCAGAAGTTTCATGCGCGCTTGCGGCTCCGCTGTTGCTGCCAGCACTCGATGGCGTCCACGATGTAACGCGCGGCGTGCCCATCGCCGTAGGGATTCTTCACACCCACCATGGCCCGGTAGGCCGCCTCGTCGGTGAGCAGACGGTGCACCTCGTCGAATATGCGCTGCGGATTCGTGCCCAGGAGCTTCGCCACGCCGGCCGCCACGCCCTCGGGGCGCTCGGTGACCTCGCGCACCACCAGCACCGGGCGCTTCAACGAGGGTGCCTCCTCCTGCACGCCGCCGCTGTCGGTGAGAATCACATCGCTCCGCGCCATCATGTGCACGAAGTCGAGGTAGGGCAGGGGATCCACCAGCACGATGCCGGCCTGGCCGGCCAGTTTCCCCAGCACGATGTCGCGCACCGCGGGGTTGCGGTGCAGGGGAATGACCACGGTCAGCTCCGGATGCGCCTGCTTGATGCGCAGAATTCCCTCGCAGATCTGGCGCATGGGCTCGCCGATGCTTTCGCGGCGGTGCGTGGTGACCAGCAGGATGCGTCCATCGCGCGGCAGGTTGGCCAACCGCCCATCCTCGAATGCATAGTCGGAGCGCACGCTCTGCAGCAGTGCATCGATGACCGTGTTGCCGGCGTGGATGATATGGTCCGCCCCGACCCCTTCGCGCGCCAGCGCAATGCGGGCGTCCAGCGTGGGTGCGAAGTGCAGCGTACTCACCACGGTGGTGACGCGGCGGTTCATTTCCTCGGGGAAGGGCTGGCTCAGATCGCCGGTGCGCAGGCCTGCCTCGACGTGACCCACCGGCACGCGGTGCATGAAGGCGGTCAGCGCAGCCGCGCAGGTGGTGGTGGTGTCACCTTGCACCAGCATCATGTCCGGGCTCACCTGCTCCAGCACCTGGGGCAGTTCGGCCAGCACCCTGGATGCAACCTGCGCCGGCGACTGCGCATGCTGCATGACATTGAGGTCGAAATCGGCTTTCAGATCGAAGGAGCGCATGATCTGATCGAGCATGTCGCGATGCTGGCCGGTGACGCACACCACCGACTGGAACTGCGGTACCCGCCGCTGCAGCTCGCGCACCACCGGCGCCATCTTGATGGCCTCCGGGCGGGTGCCGAATACGCTCAAAACCTTGATCGACATCTGTTCAAGTGTTTATGTTAATCGTGTGTCCAAGACGTTCAGACAGCTTACCGTGAGCGCCCTTGGGCGGGTCAGCAGGCCGGTCACACTCCCATGTCTACAGGTTGGTCTGGGCAAATGTGCGATGGGCCAGGATATTGGAACGTGGAGCTGTACGGGACATCGCCGATCGTGATTTCATGGGGACCTTCGCCAGCAAGGCAACCTGGCCGGCAGGGGCCGGCTGTGCATCCGGCATGAAAAATTCTAACAGACTATCGATCGTTCTTCTGGTCCTGTGGCACGCGCTGGCACTGATGGCGCTGGCGCTGATCTTGCCCGAGTTGAAATTCAAGCTCCCATTCTGGAGCCTGAAGGTCGCCGAAGCGCGCCCGCTGTCCATGATGCTGGGGGCCTACGCGTTCTGCGCGCTGCTGTCGGTGACGCTGCGCTCGCGCGGCGCAGCGCTCCCACTGGGTGGGCTTGCGAGCGCCATCGTCGCGGTGTTCGGATTGCTGTTCCTGTATTTTCTCATCGCCAAGGTGGACTCGGCCCGCATCATCATGACTCAGATGCTGCTGGCGACACTTCTGCTGGTGCCGCTGGGCCGGGCGCTGGCCGGCGCGCGGCGCGGCACCTGGCTGGGCGCGGGCGTGCTGGCGCTCGCAGTGGTGGCTGCGGTCGGCACGGCCTTGAGCT
>JAFEGC010000206.1 GCA_018240265.1 Pseudomonadota bacterium
GGATACACAGCGCCCGTGGGATTGTTGGGATTGACGATGACGATGGCGCGCGTGCGCTTGTTGATGAGCGCGGCCAGCTCCTGCGGATCGGGGATGAAGCCGCGCTGCGGGCGACAGGGGTAATGCACAGTGCGCCCAGTGTTGAGATTGACGGCCGCGGTCCACAGCGGGTAGTCGGGGCTGGGCACCAGCACTTCATCACCGGGGTTCAAGAGCGCGCGCAGGGTGAGGTCAATGAGCTCGCTCACACCGTTGCCGATGAACACCTCCTCGGCGCTGACCCCGCGCACACCGCGCTCCTGCTGCTGCATCACCACGGCTTCGCGCGCCGGGAAGATGCCTTTCTGGTGGCCGTAGCCTTCGCTGTGGCGCAGGTTCTCGATCATCGCCAGGCGCATGGTTTCCGGCGTGCGAAAGCCGAAGGCGTAAGGGTTACCGATGTTCAGGGAGATGATGTCGTAGCCGCGGCGCTCCAGCTCCTGAGCTCGATGCGCGAGCTTGCCGCGGATCTCGTAACGGACATTGCCCAGCCCCTCACTGGCGCGAAACGGCTTGCGTTGCTTCATGGGCCGAAGGATAGCGGAATCCCGGCGGCGAGGGGCGGGACGCAGTGCTCGGTCGGGCCGCGGCGCGGCTCCCGCCCGCTCACCCGCCCAGGCGCGGGGCGGCCGCCAGGAGCTCCAGCGTGTAGGGGTGGTGCGGCCGGGCGAACAGCTCGGCGGTGGGACCTTCATCGACGATGCGCCCGGCCAACAGCACGTAGGTCCGCCGGCACAGGTGCCGGACCACCGCCAGGTCGTGGCTGATGAACAGCATCGAGGTGCCCGCGTCGCGTTGCAGGTCGAGCAGCAGATTCAGGATCTGGCCGCGGATGGACACATCCAGCGAACTGACCGGCTCGTCGCAGATGAGAATCCGCGGCTTAGCGATCATGGCCCGCGCGATGGCGATACGTTGGCATTGTCCGCCGCTGAACAGGCGCGGGTAACGGCTGGCATCCGCGGCGGACAGGCCCACCCGTTCCAGCATCACCGCCACCGCCTCGCGCCGCTCCGGCGCACCCATGCGTGGGTGGAAGGCGCGCAGCGGCTCCGACAGGGCCTCGCCCACGCTCATGCGCGGATTGAGACTGGCCAGCGGATCCTGGAACACCAGCTGCAAGTGCCGTCGCTGCTCACGCAGGGCGCGGCCATGCAGGCGCAGCCAGTTAAGGCCCAGCACCCGCACCTCGCCCGCCTCGGCCGGCAGGAGCCGCGCCACCGCGCGCACCAGCGTGGACTTGCCCGAACCCGACTCGCCCACCAGACCGACCATCTCGCCCGCACCCAGTTGCAGGTTCACATCCGCAAGCGCGGCGCGCGAGGGCCGGCCGCCCTCGCGCGCGGCATGGCGCACGCACAATCCGCGCACCTCCAGCACCGGATCGGACTCAAGCATGCGGGAAATGACAGGCAACACAGCGCCCGTCGGCGCGCGGCGCCAGTTCCGGCCGCGATTGCAGGCAACGCGCCGCGGCGCGCGTGCAGCGCGGCGCGAACGCGCAGCCGCCGCCAACCGCGCCCGGCCCCGGCGGTACGCCGGGAATGCTGGCGAAGCGGCTCGGCGGCGCATCCGTCCAACGCGGCACGCAGGCCAGCAGGCCCGCGGTGTACGGGTGCAAGGGCCGGGCGAACAGCTCCGCGGCGCTGGCCGATTCGACCACGCGGCCCGCGTACATCACCACGATCCGGTCCGCCAGACCCGACAGCAGCGCCAGATCATGGGTCACCAGCACCATCGCCATGCCAAGCTCGGTGCGCATGGAGCGCAGCAGCGCAATCACCTGCGCCTGCACCGCCGCGTCCAATGCGGTGGTGGGCTCGTCCGCCAGGAGCAGCGCCGGCCCGCACAGACAGGCCATGGCGATCATCACCCGCTGGCGCATGCCGCCGGACAGCTGGTGCGGATACTGCCGCAGGCGCTGCTCGGGATGATCGATGCCCACGTGCGTAAGCATCAGCGCGGCGCGCGTGCGCGCCTCGGCCGCATTCGTACCCAGATGCCGGCGCAGCACCTCGCCGAGTTGCGTGCCGATGCGAAGATGCGGCGTGAGCGCGCTGATCGGGTCCTGGAACACCATGGCAAGCTCGCGGCCGCGCAGCGAGCGCGCTTCCCGGGCGCCGTCTGCCAATAGTTCGCGGCCGCGAAACCGGATGCTGCCGCCGACCCGGGCCTGGCGTGGCAGCAGACCCATCAGCGCCAGGCAGCTCTGGCTCTTGCCCGAGCCGGACTCTCCCACGATGCCCAGGCACTGCCCTTCCACCACTTCGAAGCTGGCATCGCGCACCACCTCGATAGGCCCGGCGACGCCCGGGTACGCGACGTTCAGGCCGCGCACGTCGAGGCAGAGCGCACGTCCTGCTCCCTCAGCGGACATGGGCGGATTCATCCAACGCGTCGCGCAGGCCGTCGCCCACCAGGTTCAGGGACAGAAGGAGCAGCGTGAGAAACGCGCCGGGGATGAGCAGCATCCAGGCGGCGGATTCCATTTCCGCGGCCCCTTCGGCGATCAGCGTACCCAGGGAGGCGCGCGGTTCCTGCACACCCAGGCCGAGAAAGCTTAGGAAACTCTCGAACAGCACCACTTGCGGGATGGTCAGGGTGGCGTACACGATGACCGGTCCCAGGAGATTTGGCACCACGTGCCGCAGCACGATGCGCGAGGCAGTGAGGCCGCCGGCGCGCGCCGCCTCGATGTACTCCTTCTGGCGAATGCTCAAGGTGAGGCCGCGTACGATGCGCGCCATGGTGAGCCAGCCTACCGCGCCGATGGCCGCGAACAGCAGCAGCAGGCTGTTGCCCACGATGACGGTGAGAAAAATCACGAAAAAAATCAGCGGCAGCCCGCTTAAGGTTTCGATCAGGCGCATCATCAGTTGATCGATGCGCCCGCCGCAGTAACCGGCCACCGCGCCGTACGATACGCCGATACCCACGCTCACCGCGGTCGCCACCAGGCCGATGCTCAAGGAAAGGCGCGCGCCGGCCAGGGTCCGTACGAACAGATCGCGGCCCAGCCGGTCGGTGCCGAACCAATGCGCATGCGCCAGCGCCGGCGCGGTGGCGATGCGGCTCCAATCCAGCGCTTGCGCATCGTTGGGATTGAGCGCACCACCCAGCAGCGCCAGCAACACCAGCACCAGCACCGCCAGCGCCGCGGCCACCGCCACCTTATCGGCGCCGAAGCGGCGGGCGGCCTCGTTCCACCAGCCGCCACTCATGCGCGAAACCTGACGCGCGGATCGAGCAAGGCAAAAATTAGGTCCACGATCAGTCCCATGAGGATGAGGAGCGTCGAGTACACCACCACCATACCCAGCACCAGGGTGTAATCGCGATTCAACGCGCCCTGCACCAGGTAACGGCCAATGCCCGGCAGGCCGGCGATGCTCTCCACCACCAGCGAGCCGGTCATGATGGCGGCCAGCGCCGGAGCAAGATACCCGGCCACGGGAATGAGCGCCGGCGGCAACGCATGGCGCCAGATCACCGCCGCCGGGGACAGGCCCTTGGCCCGCGCCGTGCGCACATAGTCGCTGTCCAGCACTTCGATCATGCTGGCGCGCGTCAGCCGCGAAATCACCGCCAGCGGCGGCAGCGCCAGCGCCAGCACCGGCAGCACGAAGTAGCGTAGCGAACCGGGCTCCCAGCCGGCCACCGGCAGCCACTTGAGATACACGCCGAACACCAGCGCGAGAAACGGCAGCAGCACGAAGGTGGGCACGGTGATGCCCAACACCGCCGCCGCCATGGCGAGGCGATCGCCCGCCTCGCGCCGCCGCAACGCCGCGAAGGTGCCGGCGGCGATGCCGCCGACCAGGGCGAGCGCCATGGCGCTGATGCCCAGCCCGGCGCTGATGGGAAAACCCTGCGCAATCAGCTCGGTGACGCTGAAATCCCGGTACTTGAATGAGGGTCCGAAGTCCCCGTGCGCGACCCTGGCGAGGTAATGCCCGAATTGCACCCACAGCGGCTGGTCCAGGCCGTAGGCGGCATCGAGATTGCGCCGGATGTCGGGCGGCAGCGCGCGTTCTTCATCGAAGGGACCGCCGGGGGCAGTGCGTACCAAAAAAAATGTCAGCGTCAGGATCGCGAACAGCGTCGGCAGGGCCCAGGCAAGCCGAGCGGCGAAATAGCGCATCATGAGGTCGCATACTGCCAGCAATGCGTACCCGCAGGCGAGTCCCGGCGCGGCGGGTTCGGCCGGCCGTCCCGTGTATAATGCGCCGGTTTCACCACGTTTCCGCAGCCATACGAATCACCGAGGTTCCATGGATTCCACACGCCCCATCCGCGCGCTGGCGCGCGGCCTAGAAGCCCTGGCGGTGCTGAACCTGCGCAACGGCGCCACCGTGTCGGAAGTCGCGCAGGAAATCCGCCTGCCCCGCACCACCGTGTATCGCATTCTCGAAACCCTGTGCGAGGCGGGTTTCGCCTTCCGCGACGAAGCCGACGACCGCTACCGCCTGTGCGAATCGGTCAGGGGACTGTCTGATGGGTTCCAGGATGAGCCCTGGGTGCGCGAGACCGCCGTGCCGCTGATCCAGGAGCTGAGCCGCGACACCGCCTGGCCGGTGGCGCTGTCCACGCTGGTGGGCAACAGCATGATGATCCGTGTCTGCACCGACCATTTGAGTCCGTTGGCCACCGAGCGCTTTTCGCCGGGCCTGCGCTATCCCCTGCTGACCTCGGCCAGCGGCCGGGTGTACCTGGCTTATTGCGGCGAGAGTGAGCGTGCTTCGCTCCTGGACGCGGTGGCCAAGTCCAACGCCCCGGAGGCGAAGCTTGCGCGCAACACGGCGGAGCTTACCCGCATTTTCTCTGAAGTCCGTCAGCAGGGGTATGCCACCGCGGCCAGCTCGCGCCGTTCCTCGGACGATCTGAGCATCGCGGTACCCGTGAACGGCGAGGAGGACAGCGTCATCGCCGGCCTGTCCATCCGCGTCGCCGCCATGGTCATGCCGGTCAAGAGCGCGGTGGAGCGTTTCCTGCCTTCCTTACGCGAGTGTGCCAGGCAAATTGCAGCGCGGCGCGCCGAGCGCCGAAGTGCGGCCGCCGAGGGCGTGGGCGCCTGAGTTTTTTTACGATTCGAAGCGGGAGTTTTCGTTGATGAAGAAGATCATGGTCTGTGTCAAACGCGTCGTTGATTACAACGTACGCGTGCGCGTCAAGCCCGATGGAAGCGGCGTGATGCTCGACGGGGTGAAGATGAGCATCAATCCATTCGATGA
>JAFEGC010000207.1 GCA_018240265.1 Pseudomonadota bacterium
TCGCGCCCTCGTCGAGCATGAACAGCGCCTGGCGCAGGTACTGTTCGAGCATGCGGTTGCCGATGAAGCCATCGCACACGCCCGACACCACGGCCGTCTTGCGCAAGGATTTGGCCAGCTTCATGGTGGTGGCGAGCACCTCCTTCGAGGTGGCCTTGCCGCGCACCACTTCCAGCAGCTTCATCACATTCGCCGGGCTGAAGAAATGCGTGCCGATGACATCGGCGGAGCGCTTGGTGACCGAGGCGATGCGATCCACATCGAGGGTGGAAGTGTTGGTGGCCAGGATCGCGCCGGGTTTCATCACGCCATCGAGCGTGCGGAACACCTTCTCCTTGACGCCCATGTCCTCGAACACCGCCTCGATGACCATGTCGGCCGAAGCGATGTCCTCGTACTTGAGCGTGGGCTTGAGCAGCGCCGCACGGCCTTCCGCGTCGGCCTGCTTAAGCCGCCCTTTCTTGACCTGCCCGGCAAAGGTATCGCGAATGCGCGCCACGCCCTTGTCGAGCGCCTCCTGGCCTACTTCCAGCAGGAACACCGGGATACCGGCATTGAGAAAGTTGAGGGCGATACCCGTGCCCATGGTGCCGGCGCCGATGACCGCCGCGGTTTTGATCTCGCGTGTGGGCGTGGACTGCGGAACGTCGCGGATTTTCGCCGCGGCGCGCTCGGCGAAGAAGGCGTGCCGCAGCGCGCGCGACACCGGCGTCGTCATCAATTCGAGGAACAGCCGCCGTTCCGTGGCAAGGCCCTCGTCGAACGGTTGAGTCGCCGCCGCCTCGATGGCATCCAGGCATTTCAGCGGCGCGGGAAAGTTCGGGTAGGTGGCACCGATGGTAGTACGGGCAAAGCCCAGGATCGCCTCGCTGTTCGCACCACTGACCTTGCGGTCACGAACCTTGGGCAGCTTGCCGCCCGCCGCGATCGCGGCGCCCTTCTCGGTCGCGAGCTCGATGGCCTTGGGCAGCGGATCGCCGGGGACCATGGCATCGAGCAAGGGGCTCCCCTTGAACAGCTTGGCCGGCACCGGCTCGCCGCCGACGATGACGTTGATCGCGTTCTCCACGCCGACGAGTCGCGGCAGCCGCTGCGTGCCGCCCGCGCCCGGCAGCAGGCCGAGCTTGACCTCGGGCAGACCCAGCTTCGCGGACTCGCTCGCCACGCGGTAATGGCAGCCCAGCGCCACCTCCAGGCCGCCGCCGAGGCAGGTGCCCTCGATGGCCGCCACCACCGGCTTGGAACTGGACTCCACCGCCGTGATCAGGTTGTGCAGATTGGGCGCCGCCAGCATCGCCGGCGTGCCGAACTCCTTGATGTCGGCGCCGGCGGAAAACAGTCCGTTGTTGCCGGCGAGCACGATGGCCTGCACCTTGGGGTCGGATGTCGCCGCATCGATCGCGCTCACGAGGTCTCGGCGAGTTGCCGACCCGAAACTGTTGACGGGCGCCTCGCCGAAGCGGATGACGGCGACACTGCCTTGAATCTGACTCTGCACGTTTCCCACGGCCGCCCCTCGCCTCAGCTGTTTTCCTAATTATACTTGATCGCCAGGCCGCGACTTCGACGTTTCTACCAACCAACGGGAAGACATCCATGTCGATACTAGATCGATTCAGACTCGACAACCGCGTCGCCATCGTCACCGGCGCCTCCAGTGGTTTGGGCGTCGCCTTCGCCAAGGCTCTGGCCGAAGCCGGCGCCGACGTGGCCCTGGGCGCGCGTCGTGAGGACAAGCTCGTTGTCACTCGCGCGCTGGTACAGGCTGCGGGCCGGCGCGCCATCGCCGTGCGCACCGATGTGACCAGGCCGGAGGATTGTCAGGCATTGGTGGAAGCTGCGGTATCTGAATTCGGCAAGGTCGACATCCTGGTCAACAACGCAGGCGTAGGCACCGCGGTTCCGGCGGTCAAGGAAACGCCCGAACAGTTCCGCGCAGTCATCGACTTGAATCTCAACGCCTGCTATTGGATGGCGCAGGCCTGTGCGAAGGTCATGAAGCCGGGCAGTTCCATTATCAACATCAGCAGCATACTCGGGCTGACCACCGCGGGGCTGCCGCAAGCAGCCTACTCGGCTTCGAAGGCGGGCTTGATCGGTCTCACCCGGGATCTCGCGCAGCAGTGGACTTCACGCCGGGGAATCCGGGTCAATGCGTTGGCGCCGGGATTCTTTGCCACCGAGATGACGGAACAATACGAACCCGCCTACGTCGAGCGTACCCTGCACCGAGTGCTCGTCGGCCGCTTCGGTGAGCCCGAGGAAATCGCCGCGGCGCTGATTTTCCTCGCCAGCGACGCAGGCGCCTACGTCACCGGCATCACGCTACCCGTCGAAGGCGGCATCCTGACCAGTTGATCGGCGCGAACCCAGCCGCACACCTTGAGAGAACCCCACACATGGATTTCGAATACTCGGCCAAAACCCAGAATCTCATGAAGCGGCTCGGGGCTTTCATGGAAACGGAAGTCTATCCCAACGAGCAACGCTTCCTCGCGGAAGTCGCCGCGGGTGATCGCTGGCAACCGACGCGCATCATCGAGGAGATGAAGGAGAAGGCCAGGGCCCAGGGGCTGTGGAATCTGTTCCTGCCCGAATCCACGCTGGGAGCCGGCCTTACCAACCTCGAATACGCGCCGCTGTGCGAGACCATGGGTCGCGTGCCCTGGGCACCGGAGGTGTTCAACTGTTCCGCGCCCGACACCGGCAACATGGAGGTGCTGGTGCGCTACGGAACGGCGGAACAGAAGCGACAATGGCTCGAGCCCCTGCTCGAGGGGAAAATCCGCTCGGCCTTTGCCATGACCGAACCGGAAGTGGCCTCCTCCGATGCCACCAACATTCGCTGCACCATCGCCCGCGATGCCGACTTCTACCTCATCAACGGCCGCAAATGGTGGACCTCCGGCGCCAACGATCCGCGCTGCAAGGTCTTCATTCTCATGGGCAAGACCGATCCGGACAATCCCAGCCGGCATCGCCAGCAGTCCATGATCCTGGTGCCGCGCGAGGCGCCCGGCGTGAACGTGCTGCGCAACCTTCCCGTGCTCGGCTTCGACGACGCGCCGCACGGCCACGCCGAGGTGGTATTCGAGAACGTACGCGTGCCGGCCTCGAACCTGCTGCTCGGCGAAGGCCGCGGCTTCGAGATTGCGCAGGGCCGTCTGGGACCTGGACGCATTCATCACTGCATGAGGCTCATCGGGCTCGCCGAACGCGCGCTGGAAAAGATGTGCCGTCGAAGCCTGTCGCGCGTGGCATTCGGCAAGCCCATCGCCGAGCACGGCGTCACGCTCGCGCGCATTTCGGAATCGCGGGTGCTCATCGACCAGGCGCGGCTGTTGACGCTCAAGGCCGCGTACATGATGGACACGGTGGGCAACAAGGTCGCGGCGAAGGAAATCGCGATGATCAAAGTGGCGGCGCCAGCCATGGCCTGCCGCGTGATCGACTGGGCCATACAGGCGCATGGCGGCGGCGGCGTGAGCGATGACTTCGGTCTGGCCCATGCCTACGCATCGGCGCGCGCGCTACGCCTCGCCGACGGACCGGACGAGGTGCATCATGCCGCGATCGGCAAAATGGAGCTGCGACGTTACCGCACATGACGGAATCTTCAGATACGACGGCGGTACGCGAGGCGCACCGGTTCGATGAGGCCAGGCTCGCCGCGTGGCTCGAATCCCATGTCGCCGGCTACGCAGGGCCCCTTACCGTAAGGCAATTCAAGGGAGGGCAGTCGAATCCCACCTACCGGCTCGACACGCCCGCGCACTCCTACGTCTTGCGGCGCAAGCCCATGGGCAAGCTGCTGGCGGGCGCGCACGCGGTGGATCGCGAGGCGCGCGTGCAGCAGGCGCTTGCCACCACCGGCTTTCCCGTGCCGATCGTGCATGCCCTGTGCACGGACGATGCGGTGATCGGCTCGTGGTTCTATGTCATGGACCGCGTGGAGGGCAGGATTTTCTGGGACGCCACCCTGCCGGCCATCGCGCGAGAAGAACGGCGCTGGTATTTCGATGCCATGAACGAGACCATCGCGCGGCTCCATATCGTCGATTATGCCGCCATCGGCCTCGCCGACTACGGCAAACCCGGGAATTTCTTTGCCCGGCAGATCCAGCGCTGGTCACGGCAATACCTGGGCGATGCGGAGGCGGGACGCGATCTGCACATGGACCGGCTGATCGAGTGGCTTCCCGCGCATATTCCGCCGGGCGATGAAACCAGCCTCACGCACGGCGACTTTCGCATCGACAACATGATCTTCGACCCGGTCGAGCCGCGCGTGATCGCCGTGCTCGACTGGGAGCTGTCCACCCTGGGACATCCGCTGGCCGACTTCGCCTATCACCTGCTCATGTACCGGATGCCGCCCGGCCTGCTGGCGAGCCTGGCCGGCGCGGACCTCGCGCAGCTCGACATCCCCACCGAAGAGCAATACGTCGCCGCCTACTGCCGGCGCACCGGCCGGCCGTCCATCCCGCACATCGACTTCTACATCGTGTTCAATCTGTTCCGCCTGGCCGCCATTCTGCACGGCATCAAGGGTCGCATCGCCCGCGGAAACGCCGCCTCGGCGCAAGCGGAGCGTACGGCCGCCGGCCTGCCGTTGCTGACGGAGCTGGCGTGGAAGTTGGCTGCGGGGGTACGCCCTGGCGCATAGAATAATTGCGGTAAACTCACTCACGAATCTTCAACGCGCAGCAAATCAACACTCAACGTGGACTCGACCGCCGTACCGCCCGCTCCCGCGGCTCACCAGGAGCACACGGCCTACACCGTCATTTTCGCCATCGCCTTCTGCCACTTGCTCAACGACATGATGCAGTCGTTGCTGCCGGCGATTTATCCGAACCTGAAAGCCACCTACGGTTTGAACTTCGGCCAGATCGGCATCCTGACCCTGGTGTACCAGATCACGGCCTCGCTCCTGCAACCGGTGGTCGGCCTTTACGCCGACCGGCGCCCCATGCCCTTCTCGCTGCCCGCAGGCACGCTGTTCACGCTCTCCGGCCTGATGGTGCTGGGATTGGCGGCCAATTACCCCACGCTCCTGCTGGGCGCCTGCATGCTGGGCATGGGCTCCTCGGTGTTCCATCCGGAGTCCGCGCGGGTGGCGCGCATGGCGGCGGGCGAGCGCCCGGGCCTTGCGCAATCCATGTTCCAGGTCGGCGGCAACGCGGGATCGGCGATCGGCCCGCTGTGCGC
>JAFEGC010000208.1 GCA_018240265.1 Pseudomonadota bacterium
CGCGCGCTCATCGACCCGGCGCTTGCCATGTCCTCGCACCTGAGCCTGGACGATGAAGGTCGCGTGCAGTTCGACCTGCCGAGCATCGCGCAGCAGGTGCTGCTCATCGATTCCAAGGACGAGATCTTCTTCCGCATCCAGGACGCGGCCGGCAAGACCATTGCGGGCGAGCACGGCATGCCGGCCGCGCCCTTGGGGCTGCGCGAGGCGCGCTATTTCGACGCCCAGTTCCGCGGCCGGCGCATTCGCGTGGTGGCCTTGCCGGTGGCCTTGACTGCCGCCGGCCTGAGCGGGCCCACCGCCGAGGTGGAAGTCGCCGAGACCACCGCCAAGCGCGAGCGGCTGATCCGCGAAGTGCTGCTGGCGAACCTGCTGCCCAGTCTCACCCTGGCGGGGGCGACCACCGTGCTGGTGTGGTTTGGCGTCAACTGGGGACTGGCGCCGCTGAACCGGTTGCGCCAGGAATTGGCGGCGCGCTCCCATCGCGACCTGCGACCGCTGCCCTTGGACCGCTCGCCCGGGGAGGTGCGCCCGCTGATCCAGGCCGTCAACGATCTGTTGCAGCGATTGCGTGAGGCCATCGGCGTGCAGCAACGTTTCATCGCCAACGCGGCGCATCAGCTGCGCACGCCACTGGCCGCAGTGCTGACGCAGGTGGAATTGCTGGATCGCACGGCGCTGCCGTCGCAGCAGCAGAACGACGTGACGCAGCTGCATCGTGCGGTGAGCAAGGCCGCGCGTCTGGCTTCGCAGCTTCTCACCCTGGCGCGCGCCGAACCAGGTGAGCGCGGCTCGGTGGTCAAGCGGCCGCTCGATCTGGAGCCACTGTGCGAGGAGCTGGTGCAGGAGTGGGTGCCGCGCGCCGACGAGCGCCAGATCGACCTGGGGTTCGAGCTGGAGCCGGCGCGTGTGGCTGGCGATGCCACGCTGCTGCGTGAACTGATCCGCAACTTGCTGGACAACGCGCTCAAGTACACGCCGGCGGCCGGCGCGGTCACCTTGCGTCTCATCGGCGGCGCGCGCCCGGCGATCGAGGTGGAGGACAATGGCCCGGGCATTCCGCTGGAGGAGCGCGATCGCGTGCTGGAACGCTTCCACCGCATGGAAGGCGCGCCGGGCGAGGGCAGCGGCCTGGGACTTGCCATTGTGCGCGAGATCGCCCTGGCGCACGATGCGCAGCTGCAGATCGCGATGCCGGCCGGCGGCCGCGGCACGCTCATCGCCGTGAGGTTTGCCGGATCGTCAGGCTGACCGCAAGCTTGTTGACGTAACGGCGATTACCGTTGGATTCGCGCCGATCGCCGCTCGTCGGCGATTCCCTCTCGTCCATCGGCAACCCGTCCTGCCTGCCTTTCAACTGCCAATCGCTTCACGCTTCGACGGCGTGTGGCGGCGTAAAAAAGCCCCATGCAAGCGAACGGCTCATTCGAACCACGTGATGCAATGCGCGGCAGGCTGCTTGTCGAACCCTGTCGATCCTGCCATGGGCAGGCCCGCGGGGCCTGGATCAGCCGCGCTCACGGATTCAACCTGGTGGAACTGCTGGCCGCGATCAGCATCGCCGCCATCATGGCGGCCATCGGTGTACCTTCGTTCCGGTTCGTGACCGTATCCAATCGCATGTCCAGCGAGGTGAATCTCCTGCTCGGCGACATGCAATTTGCACGCGGCGAGGCAATCAAGCGCGGCCTGCCGGTGACGGCATGCATTTCGACCGATGGCGCTTCCTGCGTCACCTCCGGCACCAACTGGAGCGGTGGTTGGATCTTGTTCGTGGACACCAACAGCAACGCGACCGTGGACGCGGGCGAGCCGGTGATACGCGTGCAAAAGGGATTCGGCAATTCGGATTCGTTCGTGGCGGATTCGAATCTGCGGGCGGTCATCTTCAACCGCGAGGGTTTCGCCACGAGCCTGGCCGGAACGGCGACCATTGCCCTGCACGATTCCACCAACAATACCGCGTACACGCGCTGCCTGGCCGTGAATCGCGTGGGCCTGCTGCTGACGCAGCGTTACAACCAGACCTTCGGTACGCAGACATGTACCTGATGGCTGCATTGGAAAGGCGTGCCGTCCGGGGTTTCACCCTGGTCGAGGTCATGGTCGCGCTGCTGGTGACGGCCGTTGGGCTGCTCGGCATTGCCTCGATGCAGGCGCTGGCCATGTCCAGCACCGGTGTCGCCAGCCAGCGTTCGCTGGCCGCCATCCAGGCGGCGAGCCTGGCCTCCGCCATGCACGCCAACCGCGCCTACTGGGGCGGAACCGGTTTGCCGTCGGGCAGTTTCACCCTGACCCAGACGGGCGGCGCGGTCTCCATCTCGGATGCGACGCTGGCAGCGGCTGGCGACTGTTCCAATGGCACGTACTGCACCCCCACCGCGCTCGCCGCCTACGATGTGCAACGCTGGGGTTTGGCGCTGGCCGACGTGCTGCCGAACACCACCGCTACCATTACTTGCCCGGTGTTGGCGCAGACGCGTAGCTGCACCATCCAGATTCAGTGGACCGAGGCGGCCGTGTCGGTCAACAAGCAGGAAGCGGCGCAGGCTGCCAATGCCGCCTCGTTCAAGACCCCCACCTACACCTTGTTCGTCGAGCCATGAGCAACGCAAGCGCAAACGGGTGGCGGTGGTCTCGCGCCAGCGGCGCGCATGAATGGCGCCGGTCCGGCGTGAGTGGCGCGCAGCGCGGCTACTCGCTCATCGAAGTGCTCATCGCGATGCTGGTGGGACTGTTCCTGGTCGGCGGTGCCCTGACTCTGGTGCAGAACACACGTCGCGCGTATGGTAACCAGGCCGGCATGGCGCAGCTCCAGGATCAGGAGCGCCTGGCGATGACCATCTTGAACGATGTGATCCAGGCCGCCGGCTTTTTCCCGGATCCGACCACCTACACATCCGCTGGTTCGCTGCCGGCGGCCGGCGTATTCGCGGCCGGGCAAGCCATCACGGGCACTTCCGGAACCTCCGACACCATCAGCGTGCGTTTCATGGATGGGGCCAATCCGCTGAACAATCAGCTCATCAATTGCACCGGCGGCACCAATTCCACTGGCAGCCCGGTGCGCTACATCAACGCCTTCAGCATCATCACTGTCGGCACCACCCAGGCGCTGGCTTGCACGCTGAGTACCAACGGCGCCGCCGCCGCCATCATGCCGCTGATCAACGGCGTGCAGAGCATGCAGATCTGGTACGGCGTCAAGCGCAATTTCACGGTGGACAACACCAACGTCGACACCTATCTGATGGCCAGCCAGATGGCCGCGGCGGACTGGTTGAACGTTTCCTCGGTGAAAGTGCGGCTCACCTTCACCAATCCCATGAGCGCGCAGCCCGGTCAGCCGGCCACGCTGGCCATGGAACGGGTGATCGCCATCATGAATCGGGCAGGCGTCAAGACATGAGCTTGCGCAACGACATCGGGTGCGGTGCAAGCGTCGCCATGCCACGCCTCGGCAACTGCGCGGCTCGCCTGTCCAGTGGGTTCCCGCGCGACCGCCGCCTCGGTGCGGCCAGATCCGCGGATCGCCAGCGGGGCGTGGCGCTGGTGATCTCGCTGCTGCTGCTTGTGGTGGCGACCATCCTGGCGGTGAGCATGTTCCGCAGCTTCGGCGTGCAGGAGAAAATCGCCGGCAACATCCGCGAGAAGCAGCGTGCGCTGCATGCCGCGGTCACTGCACAGCAGTACGGCGAGTTCTGGCTGTCGCAAGGGACCAATGCGCAGATGGTGCCCACTACCTGCAACACCCTGCTGAACGCGAACCTGCTGCAGGGGCAGATTTGTTCCAATCTGCTCAAGACCTCGGTGTCTCAGGACTATCTTGCGTATCCGGACTGGCAGATCGGCGGAGCAGACGTGGGCGTGCTGTTCACGCCGCAGACCATGAACGTCACGACCACCGCCGATACCGGCACTTACTACGCGACGCCGCGGTTTTACATTTCCATTCTGGGCCCGTCGGCCGACGGCCAGGGAACCGTTTTTCAAGTCGATGCGCGCGGCTACGGCGGTACTGCCAATGCCGTGTCGATCGTCGAGAGCACCTACGCGGTGCAATCGGCGGTCGTCAATCGAGGAGGTCCGTGATGATTAACCGATTCCTGCTGCTCCTGACGTTGTGCGTGATGGCGCTGCTGCGGTTTTCAGGCGCGGCAGCTCAAAGCATAGTCTCCGAGGACTTCACTGGTGGCACCACCACCAACAACTGGTACTACTTCAACGGTGCCTGCCTCACGGCAGGCAGCGCTTCCGGGAGTTCAAGTCCCGGGACGGTGCCGTCCTGCATGAGTATCAAGAACTCCTATTACAATCAGAACCTGGTCGGCGGATACGCCGGCGTGTCCGGCAACTCGAACACGCTGCCTGACCCCATCGGTAATGGTGCGCTGCGTCTGACCAACGGTTATCCATACGGTTACAGCCAGAACGGCGCCATCGTCTCCTCGGATCCGTTCCCCAGCGGCCAGGGCGTGCAGGTTACCTTCAAGACCGTCACCTACCGCGGCGACAGCGGTGGCGGCGCCTCGGACGGCGCGGACGGTATCAGCTTCTATCTCATGGATGGCAGCGTGACACCGAGCCTTGGCGCCTGGGGCGGAAGCCTTGGCTACAGCTGCTCCAACACCAACACGCCCTACGATGGCCTGATAGGGGCTTACCTTGGCCTGGGCATCGACGAGTACGGCAATTTTCTGAATCAATACGACAACAGCGCAACGGGTTATGGATACGTTCCCGGCCGCATCGGTCTGCGCGGTGCGGGCAATGTGTCGTGGGCTTATCTGAACAGCAATTACCCTGCGTATTACCCCGGTTCGCTGTCCTCCGCGCAACGATTGGATGCCGTGCGCAAGACCTGCGGCAGCGGAACGCTGTGGGATTATTCCAGCGGCGCGCCGGTGCAGGCGCTGAACAACGGCGCCACCATTTCCATCATGGACTACGCCGTCATTCCGAACGCCTATCAGGTGCTGTCCGGCGTGCAGATCGCCAACGAGGCCGCGGTGAAGCGCAGCCAGGGCAATCCGATTTTCTACAAGCTCAAGATTACGCAAGATGGCCTGTTGAGCCTGTCCTACAGCACCAACAACGGCTCCGTATATCAGCAGGTCATCAAGAACCAGAGCATTGCGGCCTCCAACGGTCCGATGCCGGGAAGTTTTCGCTTCGGCTTCGCTG
>JAFEGC010000209.1 GCA_018240265.1 Pseudomonadota bacterium
CAGTTATGATTCGCCCGCCGGGCGCTCGGCGCTGGTGCCGCGCTCGCCTTCTTCGAGACAGCCCTTGTCCCCACAGAGCTATTCCGTCCGCATCATCGCCGGCCGCTGGCGTGGTCGGCGCATCCGCTTCGCCCATCATCCCGGCATCCGGCCCACACCGGACCGTGTACGCGAAACGCTGTTCAACTGGCTGCGGGACGAGGTGCTCGAGGCGCGCTGCCTGGACCTGTTCGCGGGCTCCGGCGCGCTGGGGTTCGAGGCGCTGTCACGCGGCGCCGCCCACGTCAACTTCGTCGAGCAGTCGGCCGCGGCGGCCGAGGCCATTCGAGCCAACCTGGAATTGCTGGGCGGCGCGGGGGAGGTGGTGCAGGCGGATGCGGCGCACTGGCTGGCGCGGGCGCCGGTCCCCTCGCGCGCGCTTGCGCCCGCAGCCACCGCGCGTCCGGGTGTATTTGACTTAGTGTTCCTCGATCCGCCCTTCGGCAAGGGCTGGTTACCGAAGATGCTGGAGTTGCTGGCCGCGGGCCCCTGGCTTGCGCCGGATGCGCGCATTTACCTGGAGTGTGAACGAGCCGCGGGTACGCCGTTGCTGCCCGTCGGCTGGCACATGCTCAGGTCGAAGTTCGCGGGGGAGGTGGGGTATCATCTGGCGCGCAATGAACAAGCGAACAGCGGTCTACCCGGGGACCTTCGATCCGATCACCAACGGCCACCATGATCTGGTGCGGCGTGCCGCCAGCATTTTCGACCGCCTGGTCGTGGCCATCGCGGCCAATCCGAACAAGGCGCCGATGTTCACCCTGGAGCAGCGCGTGGACATGGCAAGACGGGTCCTCGCCGACATCAAGAACGTCGAAGTGTGCGGTTACGCGGGGCTGACCGTGGAATTCGCCCGTCAGAACGGCCTGCCGGTGATCGTGCGCGGCCTGCGCGCGGTATCGGACTTCGAGTTCGAATTCCAGCTCGCCAACATGAGCCGGCACCTGTCCTCGGAAATCGAATCGGTATTCATGACGCCGCAGGAACAGTACACCTTCATCTCCTCGACACTGGTGCGCGAGATCGCGGTGCTCGGCGGCAACGTGTCCGAGTTCGTGCATCCGCTGGTCGAAGCGGAGCTGAAGAAGCATCGCAAGGTGTGAGCGCGTGAGCCGGACCAGCCCGCTCCGGCGCACGGTCTTCGGCGGTTGGATGCCGCGCCTTGCGCCGGCGCTCGTGCTCATCGCCGCGTTCTGTGGCGTCGCCTCGCCGCCGGCATTTGCCGATCAGCAAGCCCCCTCGATCGTTGCCGCGCCGGCCAGCGTACAGGTTCAAGCCGCAAGCCACGCCGCAAGCCAGGCGGTGCGCCCGGCTCCGCAGCACGCCGCGCACCAGGCGGCCATCGCCAGCGCGCATCCGCTGGCCAGCCGCGCCGGCGAGGAAATCCTGGAAGCCGGCGGCAATGCCTTCGATGCGGCCGTGGCGATTTCCGCGGCCCTCGCGGTGGTCGAGCCCAGCAGCTCCGGGCTGGGCGGTGGCGGGTTCTACCTGCTGCATCGCGAATCCGACGGTTTCGACACCTTCATCGACGCGCGCGAGAAAGCGCCGGCCGCAGCCACGCGCGACATGTACTTGGATGCGAAGGGTGAGCCCATCAAGGGCGCTTCCACGCTGGGGCCGCTGGCCGCCGCCATCCCCGGCGAGCCCGCGGGTTTCGAATGTCTCGCGCGTCACTACGGCCGCCTGCCGCTGGCGGTGTCGCTGCGGCCGGCCATCCGGCTGGCACGCGAGGGCTTTGCGGTGGATGCGCGGCTGCAGGCGGGTATCCGCTTCAAGGCCGAGATTCTCAGGCGCTCGCCCGAGGCGGCGAAGGTTTTCCTGGTGCATGGCGAGGCGCCGCCGCTGGGCGCGATGATCCGCCAGCCACAGCTCGCGTACACGCTGGAAACGCTGGCGGCGCAGGGCGCGAAGGGGTTTTATTCCGGCCCCGTGGCGCGCGAGCTGGTGCGCTCGGTGCGCGCGGGCGGTGGCATCTGGACGCTGGCGGACCTGGCGCACTACCAGGTGGCCGAGCGGCGGCCGGTGGTCGGCGAGTATCGCGGCGCGCGTATCGTCAGCGCGCCGCCGCCTTCCTCGGGCGGTGTGGCGATCCTGGATGCGCTGAACATTCTCGCGGGCGTCGAGCTTGCGAAGCTCCCGCCCGTCACGCGCAAGCACTGGATCATCGAGGCCATGCAGCGCGTCTACCGTGACCGCGCGATCTATCTTGGCGACCCGGATTTCGTGCCCGTACCGGTGATGCTCCTTACCGACCCGGCATACGCGGCGGGGCAGCGCGCCAGCATCCGTTCCGACAAGGCCATGCCCAGCGATTTCCTGCCGGGCGTGTCGGACAACGCCGGCGGGCGCGACACCACCCATTTTTCGGTGCTGGATCGCGAGGGCAACCGCATCGCTGGCACCATCTCGATCAACCAGTGGCTGGGCGGCGGCTTCGTCGCCGGACGGACCGGTGTGCTGCTGAACAACACCATGGACGATTTTTCGAAAAAGCCCGGTGTGCCCAACGGCTTCGGGCTGATCGGCGCGGACGCGAATGCCATCGCCGGCGACAAACGGAGCCTGTCCAGCATGTCGCCGACGTTCGTGGAGACGCCGAAGGGCGTGATGATCATCGGCTCACCCGGCGGCAGCTACATCATCAGCATGGTGTTGCTCGGGACGTTGAATTATCTCGACGGCATGCCGGCGGCCGACATTGTCAAGGCTCCGCGTTATCACCACCAGTATTCGCCCGACCAGGTGGATTACGAGACCGGCGCGTTCAGCGCCGATGAGCTGCGCGATCTGGGCGCGATGGGCCACCACCTCAAGGCGCATGAGCGCGGCTGGGGCAATATGCAGGTGGTGACCTGGGACTACGCCTCCGGCAAGGTCGAAGCGGCCTCGGATCCGCGTGGCGTGGGCGTGGGGTTGGTGTACTGAGAATTCGTTCGACGAACGCTGGTCGTGATGGGCAACGCATGCCTCGACGTCGAATCTTTTTGCCTGGGAGTTGGGTGGCAACTACGGTCACCTGAGCGTAACCGTGCCCATAGCACGACAGCTCGACATCGCAGGCTACGAGGTCGTTTTTGCCTTGCGCGACTTGCGATTGGCGGCAGAAATCTTGACGCCGGCGGGTATCCCATTCCTGCCGGCCCCGATGGTTTCGATCACGGCCTCGAGTGAGCCGATAAACTACGCAGACATTCTTCTCGTCTCGGGAATGGGCGATGAGTTCTCCTTTCGGGGTTTGATGCAGGGCTGGAATTCCCTGCTCGATCTCCTTCTTCCACAGGCGATCGTGATCGATCATGCCCCGTTCGCATTGATCGCCGCCCGCGCCCGCGCCACCCCCGCAATCGCCATTGGCAGCGGGTTTACCGTGCCACCCATCGCCGAGCCGTTACCCACCATCCGTCCGTGGGAGGCAATTTCCGCCGAGCGGCTCATGCAGGCCGACGCGGTGGCTTTGGAGTCCGTGAACAGTCATTTGAAGGTCAATGGCGGGTTGGCGCTCACGCGCTTGAGCGAACTTTTCACCGCGGAGCCGGCATTGCTCACAACTTTTCCAGAGCTCGATCATTATGGCGTTCGCGAACAGGAGGTCTAATTGGGACTCGTCGCCGAGCGTCCCATCGGCTCGTCTGTCGAGTGGCGGCAATCCGCAGGCCCTCGTATCGAACGTTGGCAGTCAGAGCCGAGCTTCCTGATGAGTCTCTATCTAGAGTAACTCACTCTGCTCCTATTGTGAATGATAACCTCCTTTATCATAGATACGTAAACAATGCTCATGGAACCGGATGCGGCCAAGCCGCAACCGGCACCTATATCTATGCACTCCCGCACCAAAGTCGCCGCCCCCGGCGAAAACACAGAATTGGCCGCCAAATAGCCTTGAGGCACTGTGCGTTTCGTCTGATGCCAGAATGTCAACTCCTGACCCACTCCCTAAGCGCCTCGTACACCATCACCATCGCCAACGTATCGAGCTCGCAATACCGCAGCAGCTGCTTTCGCAGCTCCTCACGCGCCGTCAACGACATGCCTGGATCCTGAAGCTTTGCGTACGCAATCATCGCTGCCGCCCCATTGGCAACGACCTCTCCTGCAGCGCGTTCGAGCAGTGCCAACGCTTCATCGAGATCATGCTCACCGAACAATGGGCTGAGCAGTTTGTACGGATCGATCGGCCCGCCACCGTGCTCGACCACCCATGTCTGCTGGCTGAAATTGTGGCTCGGCCGCTGAGGAGTACCGTAAATGGGCTTTGCATAACGCTTCCGGATCACGGCCGACTGTTGCAGGACCGCCGGCAGAAACTTCTTCATGGAACTGCTGCCGCCGGTTCCAGGCAAGAACACCTGGTCCGCGATCAGCCGGCCCATATCGAACATGCGCCGCCGGTCATCCTTGTCGAGCCCCAGACCGTCCAAGAATACCAGCAACCGGGTCTTATCCTTGGGCGCCGACTTCATCTCCTCCAGTTCCTCCCGCACCGCCGATAAGATTGTTCGCTCGTGCGGATACCAGTGCAATACGGTTCCATCATCACTTCCCAGCGCCGCGCATAGCTGCCGCAATACCTCGACGCTCGGAGCCCCGTCGGTTACCAGGCACTCCGTTGCATGCCTGACATCGCCTGTCGCTGTCATCACGTGATGCGAAAACTGAAAAAAGATTGGCTGATATGGCCGATGACCGACGTGAAACGGTAATGCTGGCGCCGCGGTCTCAAAATCGATGAAATGCAGTGGATAGCGCCAGCCACTCATTGCCGCTTTCAACGCACCTGCCTGCAGGAAGGGCTCGGAATCTGCCTCCTGAATCTCACGCCATTGCAAAGCTTGGCGTTCCGTGGGCGAAATCTTATCGGCCGCCCGCTTTACGTTGAGATCCCCCTCCGTCAAGTCCCGTATCCACAGCCGCCCGCCCTCAACAAACCCCGCCGTATCCGATCGCCCGTAGAATCCAAAGATCGACGCTCGCCTCGGATCCTTGACCGCCTCGCCGAAGTGGCTCTCCATACACTCCGCCCAGCCACTGCGCACCTTGGCCGTGCGCGTTCCCGGCTCGCAGTAAAACTCACAGGACTTGCAAACCGGTCCAACAAATGGACCCAACTTCTTGCCTGACCGAATCGCCTGCGCCACCGTCTTG
>JAFEGC010000020.1 GCA_018240265.1 Pseudomonadota bacterium
GACTTGGATAACAGCGTCGTTTCGGCCAACGCGTGATCTGGACTTGCTTGGTTATGGTGAGAACAGTCCCGAGGCGATGCGCAGTATCTTTCGCGCGATTCTGACCCAGCCCGTCGACGACGGCGTGGTCTTCGATGTCAACGGACTCGAAGCCGCGCCGATTCGCGAGGACCTGGAGTAGGGCGGCGTGCGGGTGCGCACCCAGGCCACGATCGCCGGTGCGCGCATCCCGATCCAGGTCGATGTGGGTTTTGGCGATACCATCACTCCCGGTCCCATCGAGATCGACTATCCCGCGCTGCTCGATGCGTCGGCGCCGCGTGCGTGAGTCCTTATGGAATACCTGTACCCTTTTACTGAAGGGTGCTTACCGGTCGTCACCCATTCGCCCGCGCCCTCACCGCCCCGCGTACTGCTCCATCATCAATCCGGTGCCGCCGCGCGTGACATGCGCCACGATGGCGGTGCGCCGGTGGATCTTGGTGACTAGCCCCAGATTGATGGCGAAGGCGAGCTGCACCTGCTGTCCCTTGCGCAGGCCGAGATTGTCGGTTTCGACGAACACGCCGTTGGCGCTCAAGTTCTTGGCCTTGCAGATGCGGCCTTTGCGGCCGGACATCACCACGTAGACGGTGGTGCGGGCCCGGTGACGGGTGTGAAGACGGCGCTCCATGAATCGTGGCTGCGGTTTGAGTCGCGAAACTTTCGTAAAACGGCAGGGCCATTATGCACAGCGCCGTTGCGGAAGCGAAGAGGGGTCGAGGTTATTGTTTAATCGCCGTCTTTGCGACGTATCGAGAGCTGTTCCGGGGCTTCGATGCCCACCTTGGCGCGGCGCGCTGAGCAGCCGAGCAGCGTGATCTGGATGGGTCCGTTGGCGAACAGCTGCGCCAGTGTGATTGCGCCGTCGGTGCCTTCGGCGGGCTGGATCACGATGGACTCGTCGGCGCGGCGACTCAAGACCAGCATGGCGTATCAGACGCGCGCCAGCGGCCGGACCGCTGCGGCGAAAGTCTGTCCCTGCGGGCCGTAGGTGCAAGCCGCGCCACCGCGCAGGATGTCGAGCAACTGGCGCACCTGCCCTTGTTTGAGACTGACGATCAGGCCGTTGGTTTCGTTGGCGCTGCGGCAATGGGCCAGCAGACTCATGAGCGCGCGCCAGCGCTGCGCGATGGAACGCGGATGTTCGGAATCGGCTTCGCGCTCCGCGCCCTGCGTGATCAGTCCCGATTCGGTGTAGAGCCGGCGCCGCTCGTTTTCGAGCTGCTCGAACTGGGTTAGCAATTGCACTTTCTGCGCGGCCTTTTCGCTGACCCGGACCGGCGAGGTACCGGTCAGGGCATCGCGCTCGGCCTCGAGCGCCGCGGCCAGCTCCCCGGCCACCTCGATCTGGCGGTCCAGCAGCTGCTCGATGCGCGACTCAGCGGTCGGTCTCATGGCTTACTTCAGCAGTTTCTCGAATTGCAGGATCTTGTCGGCGATCTTGCCCGCGTTCACCTGGTAGGTGCCGTTGTCGATGGCGCGCTTGGCCATCTCGACTCGGTTCGAATCGACCACCGGTGCGTTGGCAACCGCGGTCGCCACCTGTTGCAAATCGCGCGCTGACTGGGTCAGCGTTACCTGATCGGCAGCCCCCGCCTCGGCGTTCTCGGTCGGGCGCAAATGGCTTCCGGTCCGCTCGACGGCACCGGCTTTCGCTCCCTTGGCGGCGGAGCTCAGCAGCGACTGCGACGATTTGTATCCTTCGATCTTGTTGGGCACGGAGCGCTCTCCACAAGGCAATTGCAAACTCTGGACCTTGATATCGTCCGGGAGGGGACGAACTTTAACCGGCTTAAGTCAAGTCACGCTCGGCACTCCCGTTGCGGACATTATCGGCGCATTCGCCGGTTTCTTGAATGCCGTCACGGATTCACCTGCACCAACTGTGCGGAGCGGGCGATGCCCTCGAGCACCTTGCCCGAGGATTCGTTGCGCACCTTGATGCGCTGGTTCACGGCGCCATCGCTCAGCGCGCGGCCGTTCATGCGCACCGCCACGCCATCCGCCTCGGCCACCAGCGTCACCGCCTGACCGCGCACGATGCCCTCCGCCGATTGCAATAGCTGGTTGGACAGGATCACGCCGTCGCCGAGCGCGCGCTTGAGCGTGCTGCCCACCAGCGCCGCCGGGTCGGTGAAATAGCCCAGCGGGAATTGCGCGGCATTTCCTTCGATGAGCGTAAGGTCGGCGGGCGCCAGCCGATCGCCGGCCATTTTAGGCCGCGCCAGCGCCACGGCCGAGACCAGACCCACCAGGCGGACCGGCACGAACGTACGCCAGGCAGGCGCGGCGCAGCTCACTTCCACCAGAGTACGATCCGGCAGCATCGCCCCCGGTCCGCGGCGCGCGCTCAACGTCGTGCTGCATCGGGGCAGACGCAGCCGTCCATCCAGTGGGCCGACCTGCAAGCGCTGCCGATTTCCCGGCGCCGCCAGTTGTTGCCGGGCGAATTCGCGCGCGGCGCTCTCCAGCCGATCCAGCGGCTCGAAGCCGTCGGCTTGGCAGAGCGCGCTGAGCGCCAGGGCCAGCAAGCCCCAGCGGCGGAATTTTGACGCGGGTGTTGGCATGGCAGGAGTCATAGCAACTGCCGTGCCAGCCGCGCGGGTGCGTCCCGCCGGTAGCCGCGGCGCGGCGGAAGCGTATGGCGGGGTCGGCGGCAAGATCCTGCCGCTGTGGATCGCACCACCGGCAACCGGGGGCCGGCCGTGCCGCCCGCACGGTCCGTGCCGCGTGAATGGGCCCGCTGGGCGCCCCGCCGCGCGTTGGCACGCAAGTTGCTCCTGTCTGCCCGGCGGCTACTACGGCCGGGATCGCGAGGTAGGCGATGTTCGACAACATTTTTGGTATCCACGAGCAGGCGCTCATGCTGCGCGGTCAGCGCGTGGGCGTGCTGGCGGCCAATCTCGCCAATGTGGATACCCCCAACTACAAGGCCCGCGACTTCGATTTCTACGCCACGCTCGCGGGCGTGGACGAGGCGCCACTCCCGCTGGCGGTGACGCAGGTGGGGCATGTCGCGGCGGGCGCGCAGGCCGATGCGGGCATCGATCTCAAGTACCGCAACCCGTATCAGGCCTCGCTCGATGGCAACACCGTGGAAGCGCCGGTGGAACAGGCGAACTTCGCCGAGAACTCGGTGCGCTACCAGGCCAGCCTGGGCTTCATCAACCAGACCATCGCCACGCTGCAACTCGCGATCAACGGGAGCTGAGCCATGTCGCTGTTCACAATGTTCAACGTGGCGATCAACGGGAGCTGAGCGCATGTCCCTGTTCAATGTGTTCGATGTGGCCGGCACGGCGCTGAACGCGCAGTCCATCCGGCTCAACACCACCGCCAGCAATCTCGCCAACGCCGAGAGCGTGAGCGGGGATCCCACCAAGGTGTACCGTGCTCGCCACCCGGTGTTTCAGGCCATGGTCGCCAACGACGACTACAGCCTGCCGGGCGAGGACGCGGCCTCGGTCGGCGTCAGGGTGCTGGGCGTGGTGGAAAGCCAGGCCGCGCCGCAGATGCAGTACCAGCCGGGCCATCCGCTCGCCAACAAGGACGGCTATGTCTTCAATTCCAACGTCAACTCGATCGAGGAGATGACCAACATGATTTCCGCCTCACGCTCCTTCCAGACCAACATCGACGCCATGAACACGGCGCGCGACTTGTTGTTGAAGACCATCTCGATGGGCCGCTAGGAGCATCGCCATGCAGGTCATCGGCAAATCATCGCAGACGCTCCCGCAGAGCGTGCTGGATCTCATCAACAAGGCCACGCAAAACGACAACGTGGCTGGCACGTCCATCGATGGGTCTTCCACCACCAGCGCCACCAAGGCCGCGACGCTCGACCAGAACGAGTTCCTGACCCTGATGCTGGCGCAGCTCAAGGCGCAGGATCCGACCAAGCCGGTGGACAGCACCGCATTTCTCGGCCAGCTGGCGCAGATTTCCCAGGTACAGAGCCTGGCGCAGCTCAACGATTCCTTCGCCACGCTGTCGAGCTCGATTTCCTCGAACCAGGCGTTGCAGGCCTCCTCGCTCCTGGGCCGCACGGCGCTCGTCCAGAGCGGTAGCGTCACGCTGGGTTCCAGCGGCAGCGTCACCGGCGCGGTGGATTTGCCGGCCTCCAGCGGCAAGGTGGTGGTGAACATCACCGATGCCTCGGGCACGCTGGTACAGCAGGTCAGCCTGGGCTCGCAGTCCAAGGGCCTGACCGATTTCACCTGGGACGGCACCCTGGCGAGCGGGGCGCGCGCGCCAGCCGGCACGTATTCACTCAGCGCCCAATATGCCGGCTCCGACGGCAAGGCCATCTCCGCCGATACCCTGATCAATACGACGGTGCAGAGCGTCACCATGGGATCGGGCAACAGCGGGCTTACGCTCAATCTTTCCGGTGTCGGCAGCGTCGCCTTCGGCAATGTGCGCCGGATCTCATAAGACAATCGTCAAGGGAGTTTCGCAATGCCTTTCAATATCGCACTGTCTGGCCTGACCGCTTCTTCCACGGAGCTGGACATCATCGCCAACAACATCGCCAATGCACAGACCACCGGTTTCAAGGGGTCGCGGGCGGAGTTCGCCGACGTGTACGCGGCCGGAGCCAAGAGCCTCAACACGGGCGCCACGGGCGATGGCGTGCGCCTGGCCGACACGGCGCAGCAGTTCAAGCAGGGCAACATCACCTCCACCAACTCGAATCTCGATCTTGCCATAAGCGGCGACGGATTCTTCACGCTCAAGGGCGCAGACGGCTACGTCTACTCCCGCAACGGTGCGTTCAGCGTGGACAAGGTGGGCGATGTGGTGAGCTCCACCGGCCGTGCGCTGCAGGTGTACCCGCCGCTGGCCACCGGCGGCTTCAACACCGGCGCGCTCACCAACCTGAACCTGCAGACCTCGCAGAGTCAGCCGAATGCCACCGCCACCGGCACCGTGATCGTGAACCTGCCGGCCAATGCGGCGGCGCCGGCGGCGGCCCCGTTCGACCCCACCAACGCGCAGACCTACACCAACTCGACCACCACGGCCGTGTACGATTCGCTGGGCAACCAGCTCAACGCCACTTTCTACTTCATCAAGACCGCGACGCCCAACCAGTGGCAGTTGGCGCTGACCATTGACGGCACGCAGGTGGGAGCCCCACAGGCGCTGCAGTTCAGCAGCACCGGCGCGCTGACCGTGCCGGCCGGCGGGAGCGCCGCGTTCGCCCCCTATAACCCAACCAACGGTGCCAATCCGCTGAATCTGACCTTCGATTTCAGCAAGACCACGCAGTACGGCTCGAGTTTCGGCGTCAATTCCATTACCCAGGACGGCTACGCCACCGGTCAGCTCAGCAATGTGGCCATCGACAACACCGGTGTCGTGTCGGTGGTGTTTTCCAACGGACGCTCTACCCAGCTCGGCCAGCTCGCCATCGGCAACTTTCCCAACCCTCAAGGGTTGCGCCAGCTGGGCGATACCGCCTGGTCGGAGACCTTCGCCTCGGGCAACGTAGTGCTGGGTCAGGCCGCCTCGGCCGGCTTCGGCCAGATCCAATCCGGTGCGCTGGAACAGTCGAACGTGGATCTGACCACGCAGCTGGTGGACATGATCACTGCACAGCGGGGCTTCCAGGCCAATGCGCAGATGATCACCACTGCCGACCAGATCACCCAGACCATCATCAACATCCGCTGATGGACCGCGCACTTTATGTGGCCATGACCGGCGCCAAGCAGATCATGCAGGCGCAGGCGGTCAACAGCCACAACATGGCCAACGTGAGCACGACGGGTTTTCGTCAGGACCTGCACGAGTTCATGAGCTTTCCCATCTACGGCGTAGGCTACCCCACGCGCGTGAACGCCGTGGCCACCGATGCCGGCACCGACTGGTCCGTGGGCACCTTGAGCGACACCGGGCGCGACCTGGACATCGCCGTGCGCGGCAAGGGATTCATCGCGGTGCAGGGGGCCGATGGCAAGGAGGCGTACACGCGCGCGGGCGATCTGCAGATCACCGCCACCGGCCTGCTGCAGACGGCCGGGGGCTTCGCCGTAATGTCGGATGGCAATCCGATCACGCTGCCGCCCTCCACCCAGGTCAGCATCGGGAACGACGGCACCATCACGGTGGTGCCGCAGGGACTGGCGCCGGCGGCGGCCTCGCAGGTGGATCGCATCAAGCTGGTGAATCCGCCGGAGAAGGATCTGGTCAAGGGCGCGGACGGCTTGTTCCGCACCAGGAACGGCCTCAAGGCGGCCACCGATCCCAACGTGGAAGTGACCTCGGGGGCGCTGGAGTCCAGCAACGTCAACATGGCCGCCTCGCTCATCAACATGATCGAGTTGCAGCGGCTGTACGAGATGCAGATCAAGGGCATCAGTACCGTCGATCAGAACAGTCAGAGCGCCGAGCGCCTGATGCAATGAACGCAGGATAAATACACATGAATCTCGCACTATGGGCCGCCAAGACCGGGTTGGATGCGCAGAACACGCGCATGGCGGTGATTTCCAACAATCTCGCCAACGTCAACACCACCGGCTTCAAGAAGGGCCGCGCCGCGTTCCAGGACCTGGTGTATCAGAACATCCGCCAAGTCGGTGCGCAGAGCTCGCAGAACACGCAGTATCCGACCGGACTGACGCTCGGCACCGGCGTGCGCATCGCCGCCACCGAGAAGATCTACGAGCAGGGCAGCATTTCGCAGACCCACAACAGCCTGGACGTGGCCATCACGGGGCGCGGCTTTTTCCAGGTCACGCTGCCGGACGGCACGCTGGCCTATACCTCGGACGGTTCGTTCAAGATGGACGCGCAGGGGAACCTCGTCACCGCCAACGGCTACGCCATCTCGCCGGCCATCACCATTCCGTCGAATGCGCAGAGCATCACCATCGGCAACGACGGCGTGGTGTCGGTGACCACGCTGGGCACCAGCGCGCCCACCCAGGTGGGGCAGATCCAGCTCGCCGATTTCATCAGTCCTTCCGGCCTGCAGCCGCGCGGCGACAATCTGCTGGTGGAATCGGTGGCCAGCGGCGCGCCGCAGGTGGGCACGCCTGGTACCAACGGGCTGGGCACGGTGCAGCAGGGATCGCTGGAGACTTCGAACGTGAACGTGGTGGAGGAACTGGTGTCCATGATCGAAACCCAGCGCGCGTACGAAATGAACTCCAAGGCCATCAGTACCACGGATCAGATGCTGCAGTATCTGACCAACAACGTCTGATGAACACACCGCTCAAGATCGCGCTGCTCGCGCTGCTTGCCCTCGCCGGCAGTGGCTGCTTCCTCGCGCCGCACCCGGCGCGGCACTTCGAACCCACCACGCGCCAGGCCGTGCCGCCCGAACCCCCGGCCTCCGGGGCGATTTATTCCGCCGGCCGCGGTATGGAGTTGTTCGCGGACTTGAAGGCGCGGCATGTGGGCGATGTGCTGACCATTCGCCTGCAGGAGTCCACCAACGCCACCAAGAATGCGGTGACCAAAACCAGCAAGACCACCTCGCTGGTCAACACCGGTCCCACGCTGTTCGGCAAGACCTACACCAACAACGGCGTGCCCATTCTCAATGCCTCGCTGGACGGCAAGCATGCCTTCGATGGTGAGGGTTCCAGCACCCAGAGCAACAGTCTGGCCGGCAGCATCACCGTGACGGTGATGGACGTGCTGCCCAACGGCAACCTGGTGGTGCAGGGCGAGAAGTCGTTGCAGCTCAACCAGGGCGATGAATACGTGCGCATCGCCGGCGTGGTGCGCCCGGCCGACGTCGCCACCGACAATACCGTGGGCTCGGACAAGATCGCCGATGCGCACATCAGCTACTCGGGCAAGGGCGCCGTGAGCGCCTCCAACCGCATGGGCTGGCTGGCCCGCTTCTTCAACTCCGGTCTGGCGCCGTTCTGAACATGTACATGAGCATGAGCGCCCGCCTGCCGCTGCTGATGTTGCTCGCGCTGCTCGTCTGCCCCGCGGCGCGCGCCGATCGCATCAAGGACCTGGTACATGTGCAGGGCGTGCGCACCAACCAACTCGTCGGCTACGGTCTGGTGGTGGGACTGGACGGCACCGGCGATCAGACCAGCCAGGCGCCATTCACCGTGCAGTCGCTCAAGAACATGCTGGCGCAGCTTGGCGTGACCGTGCCATCCAACGTCAATCCGCAGCTCAAGAACGTCGCGGCGGTGTCGGTGTCCGCCGTACTGCCGGCCTTTGCCAAACCGGGTCAGACCATCGACGTCACCGTGAATTCGCTGGGCAACGCCAAGTCGCTGCGCGGCGGCTCGCTCCTGGTGGCGGCGCTGCGCGGCTTGGACGGTCAGGTGTACGCGGTGGCGCAGGGCAATCTCATCGTCAGCGGATTCGGCGCGGAGGCCAACGATGGTTCGAAGATTTCGGTGAACATTCCCAGTTCCGGGCGCATTCCCAACGGCGCCACGGTGGAGCGCGCGGTGGCCTCGCAGTTCGCGCAGGGCGACTCGCTGCAGCTGAATTTGAACGAGGCCGACTTCACCACCGCCAGTCGTCTGATGGCCAGCATCAACAAGAGTTTCGGTGCGGATACCGCCTCCATCGTGGACGGCGGCTCGATCCGGGTGCGCGCGCCGCTGGATGTCACGCAGCGCGTGTCGTTTCTCGCGACGCTGGAGAACCTGGAAGTGGAACCGGGCGATGCGGCGGCCAAGGTGATCGTGAATTCGCGCACCGGCACGGTGGTGATCAGCAGCAACGTACGCGTGAGTCCGGCGGCCGTGTCGCATGGCTCGCTTACCGTGACCATCAAGGAGGAACAGTCGGTGAGCCAGCCGGCGCCCCTGTCACGAGGGCAGACCGCTGTCATCAGCAACTCCACCATCAAGGTGGACGAGGGTTCGCGCAGCATGTTCCTGTTCAAGCCCGGCGTGGAACTCGATCAGATCGTGCGCGCCGTCAATGAGGTGGGCGCGGCTCCGGGCGATCTGGTCGCCATCCTGGAGGCGTTGCGCGAGGCCGGCGCACTGCGCGCCGAGTTGATCGTGATCTGACATGACCTTGCCGCTGCCCCTCAACACCATCCCGCCCGCGGCTGGCGAGGTCGCCACGCAGGCCGCGCAGAGCGGCCGCGCCTACTCCGACATCAAGGGTCTGGAGGCGCTCAAGGGTGATACCAACTCGCCGCAGGCGCTGCAGCGCGTTGCGCAGGAAGTGGAAGCCATGTTCCTGCAGATGATGCTGAAAAGCATGCGCGATGCCAGCCTCGGCGATGGCCTGTTCGACAGCCAGGAAGGCCGCCTGTACCAGGACATGTTCGATAAACAGATCGCCCTGGACATGAGCCAGCACGGCAACGTGGGCATTTCCGATCTGCTCATGCGCCAGCTCGTCCACAAGAGCGGCGCTGCTGGCGCGGCATCGTTTACCGCGCCGCCGAAAGGGACGACCGCGCCAGTGGCGGGCGCGAATGCGATGCCGCTAGTGCCGACCGCGATGCCGGTGTCCGCGCGTGTGCCGAACGAATCGGACCAGGACGACGCTGGCCGCCGTGCAGGCGCCGCACCGGCTACCGATGCGCAGGCGGCGGAATTCGTGGCCCGGGTGCTGCCGGCGATTCGCCAGGCGGCCCGCCGGTTGGGCGTGGATGCGCGCGCCCTGCTCGCGCAGGCGGCGCTGGAGACGGGCTGGGGGCAGCGCGTGCCGCGCAATGCCGACGGCAGCTCCAGCAACAACCTGTTCGGTATCAAGGCGGGCTCGGGTTGGGACGGGGCGCGCGCCACAGCCACTACCGTGGAATTCGACGGCCTGGTGGCGCAGCGGCGTATCCAGGCCTTTCGCTCCTACATTTGCGTGGAAGACAGTGTGAACGACTTCACGCGCGTACTCGCCGGTACGCCGCGCTATGCGCAGGCGCTGGCGCAGGGCGGTTCCGCCACCGCGTACGCCCATTCTCTGGCCGCGGCCGGCTATGCCACCGATCCGGATTATGCCAGCAAAATCAATCGCATCCTCGACGGCGCCCGGATGCGGGCGGCCTTTCCGGTGCGCACCGCCGCGCTTCAGAAATGAGCGCAGCGGCCGATATGGAGCGCATCGGAATCGCGCCCGGGCGTTGAGCTGCGGCGAGGGATTTTAAGTGGCAGACATATTCGATATCAGCATTTCGGCGCTGCAGGCGTTCCAGAGTGCCCTCAACGTGACGGGCAACAACATCGCCAACGCCAACACCGCCGGATACAACCGCCAGTCGGTGGATCTGGCCACGCGCGTGCCGCAGTACACCGGCAGCGGCTGGATCGGCTCGGGCGTGAATATGGTGGCGGTGACCCGTGCCTTTGACCAGGCCAGCGCCAACCAGCTCAACCATTCGCAGAGCATGCTCGGCCAACTCAATGCGCTCAAGACCTACAGCGACCAGTTCGACAATCTGTTCAGCAGCACATCCGGCAGCATCAGCAGCGCCGTGTCGGGATTTTTCAGCGCGGCCTCCGATCTCGCCAACGACCCGACCTCGACCTCGGCGCGCACGGCCTTCATCGGCGATGCGCAGACCCTGGCTTCCTCATTGCAGAACGCCAGCCAGCAGCTCGACACCGCCGAGTCGGATATCAACACCCGCCTGAGCGCGGATGTGGCGCAGGTGAATACTTACGCGCAGTCCATCGCCAGGCTCAACACCCAGATCGCCAATGCCGGCGCCGGCGGCCAGGGCCAGCAACCCAACGATCTGCTGGATCAGCGCGACCAGCTGGTGACGCAGCTGTCGAAACTGGTGGGCGTCACCACCACCACGGATACCAACGGCGCGCTCAACGTGTTCGTCGGCAACGGCCAGGCGCTGGTGGTGCAGGGCAATGTCTACGGACTCAAGACCCTGGCCAACGAGTTCAATCCCAGCCGTCTGGAAATCGGTATCAGCACGGCGGGCAACAATGCCATCAGTACCAGCATCGGTAGCGGGGAGATCGGCGGGCTGCTGGCCGCGCGGACTCAGGTCATCGATCCGGTGCGCAATCAGCTCGGTCAGCTCACCACGGCCATCGTTCAGAGCGTGAATCAGCAGCAGGCCGTGGGCGTGGATCTCAACGGCGCACTGGGCAAGGCGCTGTTTTCCAGCATCGGTCCGCAGACTGAAGGCTCGAGCCGCAATACCGGCGGCGCCAGCGTCACGGCCACGGTTTCCGATCTCGGCGCGCTTGCCGCCGACAGCTACCAGCTCAGCTACAACGGCGGCGCTTACACCCTGACCCGCGAGTCCGACGGGAGCGTGGTCAGCACCACCGGCGCGGGCACCACGGCGAGCCCGCTGCAGGCCGAAGGCCTGTCGCTGGTGATCGCCGGCACGCCGGCCAACGGCGACAAGTTCCGCATCGATCCCACCGGCAGCGCGGCCGGCAGCATCGCTGTGGTGCTGACCAACACCGCGCAGATCGCGGCGGCGGGCGCGGTGCGCACCTCGGCGGCCGGCGCCAACACCGGGAGCGGCGCCATCAGCGCCGGCAGCGTGGTGGATGCCGCCGATCCGAACCTGTTCACCACCGCCACCATCGCCTTCACCAGCGCCACCACTTATAGCATCAACGGCGCGGGCAGCTTTACCTATACGCCCGGCGCCGCTATCGCGCAGAACGGCTGGAAGGTGCAGATTAGCGGCACGCCGGCCACGGGCGATACCTTCACCGTGCAGCGAAACACCGGCGGCGGCGGCGACAACCGCAATGCGCTGGCGCTCGCGGCGCTGCAGAACCAGTCCGTGCTGAATGGCGGTACGGTTAGCATCGGCGGCGCGCTCAGCTCACTGGTCACCAGCGTCGGCACCAAGGCCCAGCAGGTCAGCCAGGCACAGAGCGCGCAGACCGCGGTGAACACCTCGGCGCAGCAAGTGGTGCAGTCCAAGTCCGGTGTCAACCTGGACGAGGAGGCCGCGGCGCTTCTGCAATGGCAGCAGG
The DNA here is from genome assembly GCA_018240265.1 of Pseudomonadota bacterium. Lineage (GTDB taxonomy): Bacteria > Pseudomonadota > Gammaproteobacteria > Steroidobacterales > Steroidobacteraceae > TMP-86. The sequence continues at coordinate 11,952 of JAFEGC010000020.1, forward strand.
CCTACCAGGCCGCCGCCCAGGCGCTGAAAGTCGGCAGTTCCCTGTTCGATACGCTGATTGCGGCCGTACGGGCCGGTTGAGGACCGCCATGCGCATCACCAACAGCTTCATTCAGACTCAGTTCCTGGCGGCCATCAATCAGATGCAAGCCAACCTGGCGCAGACCCAGAATCAGATTTCCCTGGGCCAAAGCTTCACCACACCCTCGCAGAATCCGGTGGCGGCGGGCAGCGTCAACAACTACAGCCTGGCGCTGGCGCAAAGCCAGCAGTTCGACCGCAACGCCAACGTGGCGCAGAACCGCCTGGGGCTGGAGGACAACGCGCTGTCGCAGTTCCAGAGCGCGCTGCAAAGCATCCGCGACCTGGCGCTGCAGGCCAACAACGCCACGCAGACCGACCAGGATCGCGCCGCCATCGCCTCGCAGGTACAACAGATCCGCGACACGCTCCTGTCCATCGCGAATTCCCAGGACGGCAACGGCGAGTATCTGTTCGCCGGCTACTCCAGCAAGACCCAGCCCTTCGCTCTGACGGCCACGGGCGCGAGCTACGCTGGCGACCAGGGCCAGCGCCAGTTGCAGATCGCGGTGGGCCGCACAGTCGCCGACGGCGACAACGGTTCGGTAGTGTTCGATCAGCTGAAAACCGGCAACGGCACGTTCGAGGTGGCGGCGTCGGCGGTCAACACCGGCTCCGGCGTGATCGGTGCCACCACGGTCACCGACGCGGCGGCCTACGACGGCGGCACGTATTCGATCAATTTCACCACACCCATCAGCTACGAGGTGCGCGACGCCAGCAATGCGCTGATCGCCTCCGCAACGTATACTTCAGGCCAGGCCATCTCCTTCAATGGCGTGCAGGTGACCCTCACTGGCACGCCGGCGGCGAACGACAGCTTCACGCTGTCGCGCTCGGGCACGCAGAACATTTTCGCCACGGTGCAGAATCTGCTCGGCGCGCTCACCACGGGCACCGGCAGTGCGGCGGGGACGGCGAAGCTGAACAATGCCATCGGCACGGCCATCAACAACATTGACCGGGCGCTCGACCAGAGCAACAACGTGCGCGCCGCAGTGGGCGCGCGCCTGAACTCCATCGATGCGCAGACTCAGCTCGGCGGCAACCAGCAGCTGCAGTTGAAGAGCATGATCTCGCAGCTAAAGGACCTGGATTACGCCGCGGCGCTGACTTCACTGAGCCAGCAACAGACCAGTCTGGCGGCTGCCATGCAGTCCTACGCCCTCACGCAGGGCCTGTCGCTGTTCAAATATCTGTAAGCGTCTGTAAGCGCGTACGCGCGTGAGCGTGGCGCGGCGGCGCGGTGGGTGCAGCGAGTGCGACGCGGCGTGGTCTTCGGGGTACGGTGCCGCAGGGTGCACGGCTCAGTGGTGGTGATGGCCGCCCGGCCCGTGCACGTGACCGTGATCCAGCTCCTCGGCGCTGGCCTCGCGAACTTCGACCACGTCGATCTGGAAATTCAAGTTCTTGTCCGCGAGCGTATGGTTGCCGTCCAGCGAAACCATATCGCCGATGATGGCGGTGACGGTGAACAGGCGCACCGTGCCGCCCACTTGCGCCTGGAATTGCATGCCCTTGCGCAGCTCGCCGGCGCCCGCCAGCGAGCGCTTCGGCACCCGCTGCACCAGGCGCTCGTCGCGTACACCGTAGCCTTCGGCGGGCGCCACCGTGACCTTGAACTTATCGCCGGCCTGCTTGCCCTCCAGCGCGGTTTCGAGACCCGGCACCAGGTTGCCGTTGCCATGCAGGTAGGCCAGCGGTTCGCCGCCGGCCGAACTGTCGATGACGCTGCCGCCGTCGTCGGTCAGCGTGTAGTGGATGAGGGCTACGCGGTCTTTTTGAATCATCATGCTGTCGGTCCTTTCAGTTCTGCCTGCAGATCGTAGTCGCCGGCGCCGGTAATGTTCACATCGGCCCAGTCGCCTACCTTGAGTTTGGTCACGCCCCGGCCGCCGATGCGCACCGTGCCGTCGATCTCGGGCGCATCCGCGGCGCTTCGGGCAATGGCGTGGCGGGCCTCGACGGTATCCACCAGCACACGCATGGGCTTGCCCACCTTGGCGGCCAACCGCGCGGCGCTGATGCGCGCCGCGACCTGCATGAAGCGCGCGTGGCGTTCGGCCTTGAGTTCATCGGGCACCGCGCCCCCCAGTGCGTTGGCTGCGGCGCCTTCCACCGGCGAGTATTCGAAGCAGCCTACGCGGTCGAGCTGGGCTTGGTCCAGCCAGTCGAGCAGAGCCTCGAAATCGGCCTCGGTCTCGCCGGGAAAGCCGACGATGAAGGTGCTGCGGATCGCAAGCGTAGGGATCGCCGAGCGCCAGGTGCGGATGCGCGCCAGGGTGTTCTCCGCCGCCGCCGGGCGCTTCATCGCGCGCAAAATCCGCGGGCTGGCATGCTGGAAGGGAATGTCGAGATAGGGCAGCACCTTGCCCGCCGCCATCAACTCGATGATTTCGTCCACGTGCGGATACGGATACACGTAGTGCAGCCGGATCCAGATACCCATTTCGCCGAGGGCCTCGCACAGCTCGAAAAAGCGCGCGCGCCGCTCCCGGCCGCGCCACTCCTGCGCGGCGAACTTGAGATCCGTGCCATAGGCGCTGGTGTCCTGGGAAATCACCAGCAGTTCTTTCACGCCGGCGCGCGCCAGACCTTCCGCCTCACGCAGCACTTCGCTTATCTGCCGGCTGACCAGCCGGCCGCGCATCGTGGGAATGATGCAAAAGCTGCAGTGATGGTTGCAGCCTTCCGAAATCTTCAGGTACGCGTAGTGCCGCGGCGTGAGCTTGATGCCCTGCGGGGGCAGCAGGTCCAGGAACGGTTCGTGTCGCGGCGGCACGTGCGCATGCACCGCGGCCAGCACTTCTTCATAGCGCTGCGGGCCGGTCACCTGCAGCACCTGCGGGTGGCGCTCCAGGATCTTGCGCGGCTGGGCGCCGAGACAGCCGGTGACGATGACCTTGCCGTTCTCGGCCAGCGCCTCGCCGATGGCATCCAGCGACTCCTGCACGGCCGAGTCGATGAAACCGCAGGTGTTCACCACCACCAGATCCGCGCCCGCGTAGTCGGAGGCGGTCTGGTAACCCTGCGCGCGCAGCTGCGTGAGGATGCGTTCGGAATCGACCAGGGCCTTCGGGCAGCCAAGGCTGACGAAGCCTATTTTCGGGGCAACGGGGATTTTCATGAGCGGGGGCGGAACGATGCCCAAATCGCCCCTCAGCGTCAATCCAGAAGGCATCTGCGGGGCCGGCCGCGCCGCACGTTACCCGCGGCCCTCGCACGGGCGGCGCGGCGCCACCGCCTTGGAGACGCCGTGGCGGCCCGAGCGGGGCCGATGTCGCGCAAAACGCCTCTATATCCCTCAGCCAAGAGCGTCAAGCCGTCTCCTTCCAGGACCGTGACCCGCGTCGCATTCGGGCCGTCCGAGACACGGAGTTTCGCCTAAAGGAAGTTCGCCGGGCACCGATACAGCTCCTGACGGTGGTCACCGGCCGGCTCGCCAAAGGCGGGTAAGCGGGCCACGAACAGTGAAGGCCTAAGAGGGGCCGGTGAGTTAACTACTTCAGGAGATCCGCAATGTCTTTGACGATCAATACCAACATCGCTTCGCTGAATGCGCAGCGTAACCTGACGAGCTCGCAGACGAGCTTGTCGACCGCCCTGCAGCGTCTGTCCTCGGGTCTGCGCATCAACAGCGCCAAGGACGATGCTGCGGGTCTGGCCATCAGCAACCGTTTCACCACGCAGATCAATGGCTTGAACCAGGCGGTCAACAACGCCAACGACGCCATTTCCGAGTCGCAGACCGCGGAAAGCGCGCTGTCCACGCTGACCGACAACCTGCAACGCATCCGCCAGCTGGCGGTGGAAGCCGCCAACGGCACCAACAGCTCCTCGGACCGCGCCGCGCTGGATGCCGAAGTCCAGCAGCGTTCGGCTGAAATCACCCGTATCGCCTCGCAGACCACCTTCAACGGCCTGCGCGTGCTGGATGGCACTGCCGGCCAGTCCACCTTCCAGGTGGGCGCCAACGTCGGTGACACGATTTCGGTGAACTACTCGCAGGGCGTGCGCGCCGACCAGATCGGCCAGGTCGCATCGCAGGTCGGCACGGCCGTGACGGCCAATGCCCTGGGTGCGTCCAATGCCCTGACCCTGCAGGTTGGCTCCAACGCCGCCGTGACCGTTGGTGCCAGCAGCGCCGGCGCCGCGGCTGGCCAGACGGATTCGTCCGCCTATGCCAAGGTGCAGGCGATCAATGCCGCTGGTGTCTCGGGCCTCACAGCCAGTGCGACGACCACCGCCACGGAAGCCAATGCGTTCTCCGCGGTCGGCGGCGCGTCGGGCACGACGGCCAGCACCTACAACCTGACCATCAACGGTGTGGCGATCTACGCCGGCACCGGCAACGTGGCGGCAGGCTCGAGCGTGACGGCGGCCAACGTGGCCACGCAGGTCAACCTGTACTCGTCCCAGACAGGCGTCACCGCGGCGGTCAACGGCGGCAAGCTTACCTTCACGGCGGCTGATGGTCGCGACATCGCGATCACCCAGGCCGTCACGCTGGGCACCGGCGCCACGGGCACGGGTGCGGACGCTTCGGTGGTTGCGACGACCAAGGGCACGATCACCCTGTCCGCGTCGAGCAACATCACCGTCGGCGGCACGGGCGCGACCGATGTCGGCTTCACCGCCGGCACCATCGCGCTGGGTGCGCAGACCCTTGCGAACTCCAACGTGCTGACAGTGGCTGCCGCCAACGCGACCATCGCGGCCGTGGACTCGGCGCTGACCACGGTCAGCGGCTTCCAGAGCCAGCTCGGTGCGATCCAGAACCGCTTCAGCTCGACCGTGTCGAACCTGCAGGCGGTGACCCAGAACCTGCAGGCTTCGCGCAGCACCATCCTGGACGCGGACTTCGCCTCTGAAACGGCGAACCTCACCAAGGCGCAGGTGTTGCAGCAAGCCGGCATCTCGGTTCTGGCCCAGGCAAACGCCGCTCCGCAGTCGATCCTGAAGCTCCTGCAGTAATCAGGACCGATTGAACGGAACGTCGATCGAAACCGTCACGGCCCGGGTGCTGTCAGCACCCGGGCTGCGACTTAAGCGGCAAGAGGCGCAGCGACCCGTACAAACTTCAGACATCAAGGTGTAGCCATGGCGAACGACGTGCGGCCGGGAGAGATCCTGGCGACGCGCCCCGTGCAAGGAGGTCGGGCGCCAACAACTGCAACTGACGCAGGCGGCAAACTCAAGCCGCAAAACACCGCCGGTGGCAAATCGCCGCCGCGCGTTGCCGTTTCCGATCGTCAGACGAAACCGGAGCGGACTGGAACGGAGGAGGACTTGGCGGCGCTGGCACAGCGCCTGGGACAGTTCCTGCGCGAATCCGGACGCGCCGTTACGTTCAAGGTGGAAAATGCCTCCGGGCGCACCGTGATCCATGAAATCGACCCGGATACCGGTGAGGTCATCGCGGAAATCACCTCTGATGACCTGATGTCCCTGGCCAGGGGCCTGGGGTTGTCCGGCACGCTGGTCAACAGCCGCGCCTGAATCTTGCGCTCAAGTTGCACCCCGCAGCGCGGGGCTGGCAATCGCCAGCGCACCGCGCTGCGCCGCTGCGCCCTCGCAGGCGTCTAGGGGCCT
>JAFEGC010000210.1 GCA_018240265.1 Pseudomonadota bacterium
GGGCGGCGGGGTGTAGTCGCCTGCGGTGCTCATGATCCACTCCTCCTACCAGGTATAGCGTACCCGATAGCGTACGACCTCCTGGCCCTCGGCGGCGACCTTCAACGGGAAGAAAATCGTGTGGGCATCGTCCTTGTCATAGGCATGGTTGGCGGTCTTGAGAGTCCAGTTGGTCCAGCGGAACAGGTTCTCCTTCACCAGCACGTCCACCGGTTCGCTCTTGTGGTTGCGAATGCGGACCTCGATCTCCTCCTCCATCCAGCGCGCGGCCTCGTTCGCGGCGAAGTCGACCTGCCGGCGCTCACCCACCACGTCGAAGGCCGAGCCCAGCTTCACCAGCACGCGTTCGTTCTTCGGCGTGTGATCGATGACGTCCTCGCCGATGAACTCCAGGCTCTGGTCCGCCGTGTCCACCTGCGAAACCCGGATGCGTCCCTTGGGCAGCGGCACGCCCAGGCCCGCCTTCTCCTCGTTCTTGAATTCCAGGTACACGTCCACCTTCTTGTTGCCGCTGTTGCCGTAGTCGCGGGCGGTCACCACGCCGCCGCCGAAGTACTGGCCCGCCTGGCCGTAGTACACCAGAGTCTTGCGCGCCGGCACGCGCTTGGCGGCTTCGAACAACTCCACCTGCTTGGTGGAATTGTTGGGAAGCGTGGTGCGGCGGCCCAGCGTGTACAGGTGATATTCGAAGAACGCCTTTTCCTCGAAACCCTGGTCGGCGGCCTTGGCTCGCATGGCCGTGACCGCCATTTCCTGCAATCGCGGCGCAGGTGGCTGCGCCCGCTGCACATCGCCCGCGATCAACTTCAGCTTCGCGTTCTCGTAGGAGGCGCCGGATTGGTTGATGATGCTCACCCACGCGCCGACATCCAGAAAGCCCGCGTTGGCATTCGCGCCCGGCGTGAAGGTCAAGTTGTAATCGGCCCACCAGGTCATGCCGCCGGTTTGATACGCGACCCGTGCCGTGTGCGCGCCGGCCTTCTTCGCGGCGATGTCCCACAACAACGTCGGCTGGGTGATCAGCCCGCCCGGCAGCTCGGGAAAACGCAGATTGGAATATTGACGGATGGCGTGGATCTGTCCGTCCGGGCCGCGCAGCACCAGTCCGTCCACCGAAGAGAGCAGCGTGCCGCTGGTCTCGCTCATGTGGTCGCCGAGCGCCTGTTGCACGGTCACGTTGCGATCGACGTATTTGGACAGGAGCTTGTCGGTGCTGACCAGATCGAACTGGTAGTTCTGCTCCAGCACGCGCGTGTCCTCGGGATCGGTGAGCGAGACGAATTGCACCGTGGTGGGATCGATGAGCGCTGCCACGTCGGTAAAGCGCAGCTGCGTGCGGCCGTTCTTCAATTCCACTTTGCGGTCCTGGCGCACCATGGCGTAGCCGGGTATCTCGCCGGCCTGAGGCACGCCCTGCCCGGGCAAGGGCCGGTAATACTCGGCCGGCACACCACCCGGCTGGGCGGTGGAATAAATGGTCAGCGCGGTGTCGGTGTCGGCGGTGCCGGCCGACGCTCCGGCGGCCGGCGCGCAGACGCCTGCGCCGGCGAGGACGCCGCCTGCCAGGAGTCGGGACTTGCGGCCTGAGGGCCGGGGTTTGCGGGTGGCGGTACGAAGGCTCATGCATCTCTCCAGGCGATTGGAACGTGCTGCAGCTCACAACGGGGTTAACGCCGGCCGTGGCTTCTGCGGATCTTTTCACATATTGTCAGAGAACGGCACGGCACCATAGGCGCTTGCCAAAACGTATGTCCATGAATGCCCAGGCCAAACCCGCCGGAGAACCACCGGCCGCGCGCTTCGATCGCAAATTCATCGAAGACCACCAGCTGCTGGAGCGTTACCTGCTGGGCAAGCTTCCGCTCAAAGGCGCGCGCGACCTGGAGAACTGGTGCCGCACCAATCCGCAGTATCTGGAGGAGCTGCAGCTCGGCGCGCGCGCGCAGGGGAGCCTCAAGCTCCTCGAAGCCGCCGGCCAGCCGCAGGATCTCGGCGAGCCGAAAACGCCCTGGTGGAAAACTCTGTATTTCCAGATTGGCCTGGGAGCGGTGGCGGCGGTGAGCCTCATCGCCCTCATGGTGCTGTTCGGCAAGCTCACGCTGTTGCGCGGGGAGCTGGAAGATGTCCGGACCCTGGCCCGTCAGGGCGCGCTGGCGGCGCCGGCCGAGGTCAGCACCATCCGTTTGGAACCCGACCGCGCACCCGGCATCGACAGGGCCCGCGTGAGCGTGGATCACGCCGCGCGTACCATGATGGATCTGAAAGTGAACATGAGTTTCACCAAGCTCACGCTGTTCAAGGTGACGGTGGAAAAGAAAAACCAGGGCCGGGCGCTGGTCATCGACTACCTGGGCCGCGATTCCAACGGCGATCTGCGCCTGTCGTTCAATTCCTCGGGTCTCTCGGCCGGCGAATACCGCGTGCGCGTGGACGGCCTGCCCTTCCGCGGCGAGCCCATCGGCATGGCCTGGTTCATCATTGCCGTAACGTAACCGTGGGTGGCGTGTTCACCACGCGCCGTGTCGCCAGCGTTCCGGCCAGCCCCACCAGCAGCGTGCCGCTGATAAGACCCAGCACCCACAGCTTGGCGTCGAACGCGTACTGCACCGAGAACAGCCGCCGCGCCAGCATCCAGCCGATGAGGCTGGCGCCGCTCGCCGCCAGGACGCCGGACAGAAAACCCAGCGCCGAGAATTCCGCGGCCACGCCCTGCAATACTACGCGCCGGCTTGCGCCCAGGGTGCGCAGCATGGCGCTTTCGTAGCGACGCTCATCGCGCGTGGCCTGCACCGCGGCCAGCAACACCACCACACCGGCGGCCAGCGTGAACAGGAACACGTACTGCACCGCCAGCGAGGCGCGGTCGATGACGGCGCGGATCTGCGCCAGGATGGCCTCCACGTCGAACACCGAAACGCTGGGAAACTGGCGCACCAGTCCGAGCAGCGCGGGGCGTTGCGCCGGTTCGAGATACACGCTGGTCATGTAGGTGCCGGCCGCGCCATCGAGCAGGCCCGGCGGCAGGATCAGAAAGAAGTTCGGCCGGAACGAATCCCAGCGCACCTTGCGAACGCTGGCCACGCGCGCTTCCAGCGCCTCCCCGGCAACATCGAAGCGCAGCCGGTCACCCAGTTTCAGGTGCAAAGCGTCCTGGTATTCGCTGGAAATGGACACCAGCGGCTGTCCAACTTGTGTCGCGCTCCACCACTGTCCCGCCAGAAGCTGATTGTCTGCCGGTAGCTGCGCCGACCAGGTGAGGTTCTGCTCGCGATCGAGAAATCCACGGCCGCGATCGTCGAGATCGTGGAGCTGATCGGCGGCGACGCCGTTGATCTGCGTGATGCGGGCCCGGACCATGGGGAACAAGGCGGGCTGACCCAGGCCGTGATCGCGCAGATACGCAAGGAGTGGCGCGCGCTCATCGGGCCGGATATTCACCAGAAAATTGTTCGGCGCATCGACGGGTAGGCTCCTGCGCCATTCCTTGAGCAAATCGCCGCGCACCACCGCGAGCAGCAGCAACACCATCAGCCCTAACCCGAAGGCGACGATCTGCACCACGCTTTCCGTTCCGCGGCGTGAGACATTGGCCAGCCCATAGCGCCAGGCGATGCCCACACCGCCGCGCAGGCGGCGCGTGAGGCGCACCAGGCCCCAACCCGAGCCGGCGAGCGCGAGGCCGGCGCCGAGCATGCCCAGGAACAAGTTCAGCACCAGCTCGGTGTCGCGCACCAGCACCCAGACGATGGTGAGAAGCGCGGCCACCGCGATGCCGTAGCTCAGGCCGTAGCGCAGCGGCGGCGCGGTGAGGTCGCGCCGTAGTACGCGCGCCGGCGGCGTGTTCTTCAAGGTTAGAAGCGGCGGCAACGCAAAGCCCACCAGCATGGCGAGCACGGTCACCGCCGCGAGGTACACTGGCGCGAACGCCGGCGACGGCAGCTGGGCACGAATCAAATCACGCAACAAAAACGCCAGACCCGACTGCGCCAGCGCGCCCAGCACCGCGCCCAGCAGCACCGCGATCACGCCCACACTGGTAAGCTCCAGGATCGACACCCGCAGAATGAAACCCTGCGAGGCACCCATGCACTTGAGCAGCGCCGCCGCATCCAGGTGCCGCGCCGCGTAGCGCCGCGCACCCATGGCCACGGCCACCGCGGCCAGCAGCACGGAGGCTAGGCTCGCAAGATTCAAAAAACGGGTGGAACGCTCGATGGCGGAGTTGAGCTGGCGCGAGGACTCGCCGATTTCCTCGATGCGCTCATCCGCCGATTTGGCGCCCGCCAGATACTGGCGAAATTCCGCCACCGCGGCCGGTTCGCCGGCAAACAGGCCCACGTAAGTGGCGCGGCTCCCGGGCTGGATGAGCTGCGTAGCCGGCAAGTCCGCGAGATTCACCAGCGCGGCGGGCGCGAGGCTGACGAAGCCCGAACCCTGATCGGGGCGATAGTCCAGCACCCGCGCGACGCGAAACGTCGCCGCGCCGATCTGCACCATGGCACCCACCGGCACGTCGAGCTGCGCGATGAGGCGCGCGTCCAGCCAGGCCTCGCCCGGCGCCGGAATGTCCTGCGTGGCGTGCGCGATGCCGAAGGGGCGATCCGCCACGCGCACGCTGCCGCGCAGCGGATAACCCGCGCTCACCGCCACCAGCGAGGTAAGCTGCGAGGCCTCGCCGTGAAAAATCGCCGTGGCCAGCTGCACCAGCCGCGCGCTGCGCAGACCGCGCCGCGTGGCCTCGTTGAAATACTTGGGGCCCAACGCATGCGGAGATTCCACCCGCAGGTCCGCCGCCAGCACCTCGGTGGCCTGGGCATACACCGCAGCGGAGATTCGGCTGGTGAAAAAACCCACCGCGGTGAGCGACAACACCGCCACCGTCAGCGCCAACAGCAACACCGCGAGCTCGCCGGATTTGAGATCGCGCCACAGACTGCGCAGCGCGAAGCGCAACGCGGAGCTCATACGGCGTGGCCCGCGTCGAGTTGCAGCAGGCGCCCGCAGCGCCCCGCCAATGCGCGATCATGCGTCACCAGGATCAGGGTGCTGTTCGCCGAGCGGTTGAACTCGAACAGCAGGTCGATGATTTTCTGCCCCGTGGCAGTATCGAGATTGCCGGTGGGCTCGTCGGCGAACAGCACCGCTGGCCGAGTGACGAAGGCACGCGCAATGGCCAC
>JAFEGC010000211.1 GCA_018240265.1 Pseudomonadota bacterium
TTGCCGGCGCCGTTCGGTCCCAGGATGGCCAGAAACTGTCCCGCCGCAAGCGTAAGGTCCAGGTCCTGGAGCAGCACACGGCCGCGCACGCCGACCTGCAGCCGGCGGCATTCAAGCAGCATGTCCGCCCCAGCCGATCTCGCGCGCCGACGCCGCGCCGATGACCACCTGGGTCAGGCTCTGCGGCTGCTCCCAGTGGTTCGCATCCAGCATGCGCCGTCCACCCATCAGCGCGGCCTGCGGCTGCGGATATAGCGGTGCGGGCGGGCCTTCAGGGTTGCAGGCGCTCGGTGCTCCACTCGCCCTCGCGTGAGACACGGGTCCAGCGCACGCGCTCGTGGATGCGGAACGGGCCCTCGACCCACAGTTCGACCGCCGAGGCCACCAGCACGTAGCCGCCCCAGTGGAGCGGTCGCGGGATGTCGACGTTGACTTCCGCCGGTTCCGGCGTGCCCGGCCCATCGTAGGCGATGTCGAAATGCCGGGCCGTGGCCCCCATGCGCTCACGCAGCGTCGCCAGCGAGGCAATCGGCTGGCTCTGCTTGCTGGCCCAGGCGCCCAGGCGGCTTTGCCAGGGACGGCTGGCGAAATAGGCATCGCTGACCGACTCGGGCACACGTTCCACCAACCCTTCCACTCTCACCTGGCGGTGCCGGTGGTCCCAGTGGAACACTACAGCGGCGCGGCTGGTGGTCTCCAATTCGCGACCCTTGCGCGATTCGTAGTTGGTGTAGAACACCACGCCGCCGCTTTTCACCAGCAGTTCTTTGCACAGCAACACCCGCGCGGACGGCTGACCCTGTGCATCCACGGTGGCCAGCACCATGCTGTTCGGGTTGGGTTGGTCGGCATCGGCCATGGCCTGTTCCAGCCATTCGGCGGCCAGGGTGAATGGATTGCGTGGCAGGGGGTCGGGCAGGGACTGGGTGGGAAAAGCCATAGGCGGGGATTCTAGCCGATTCGGATTCTGGCCGATTCAGCTTCGGTTCAGCCGCCGGCACGGATCATCATGCTCGCGTTGATTCGCAAGTCGAGGAGGATGCATGAACACCAAGATCCTGGCGGCGGTGGCCTTGATCGGCGCCGCCCTCGCGACCCCGGCGCAGGCGGAGAATCGCCGCTGGCAGGGCGGCGGCCATTGGTCCCACGATTCTCGTGGCGGTGGCGCCCGGAGCGCAGCGCCAGTGGGGCGCTTTGGGCCCAACGGCTTCGCGCGCGGGGGGCAGTGGAATCACGACTCGCGCGCGTATTACGGCAACTCAGGGTGGAGTCGCGGCGGCGGGGGCTGGAATCACGGCTCCAACTGGCATGGCGCTTCGCGCTGGGAGGGTGGGCATGCCTACGGCTGGCGGCCGGCGGCCCGGTATCATGGCGGCTGGGGTTACGCGCCGTACTACTCGTACGCGCCGCGTTATTATGTGCCCTACGACTATGCCCCGGGCTATTACGCTCCCGTGCCTTGGGACGGCTGGTTAAACAATCTGGGCCTGGTGATTCAATTCCACCTGCCGTGATCTGAAGGCCGGTCGATGATGAGGAGCGTCGCTTGGCAGAGACGCTCCTCACGATGACGCTGGATGAACTTCGCACCGAACTGACGGCCCTCGATACCCGCATCCTGGAATTGATCGCTGAACGGCAGCGTCTGAGCGGGCAGGTGGCGGCGGTGAAACGCGCCACCGGCCGCGCCACCCGCGACTTCGCGCGCGAGCGTGAAGTCATCCTGCGCGCGCGCGCGCAGGCCGAGAAGCTGAAATTCCCGCCGGCGCTGGCCGAGAGCGTTCTGCGCCAACTCATCGATTCCTCGCTGGCCACGCAGGAGCAGGCGGGCGTCGCGGCCTCCGGCCGCGGCAGCGGCCAGCGTGCCCTGATCATCGGTGGCAGCGGCAAGATGGGCGGCTGGTTCGCCGAGTTCCTGGCCTCGCAGGGGTTCGACGTGACGCTCGCCGACCCTTCCCCCTCGGCCCACGGGTTCGCGCGCACCCCGTGCTGGGAGGACGATCCGCTGGAGCAGGAGCTGATCGTGCTGGCCACACCTTTGGGAATCACCGCGCAGGTGCTCACCGCCCTGGCGGCGCGGCGCCCGCGCGGGCTGATCTTCGACCTGGGCTCGCTGAAAACGCCGTTGCGCAACGGTCTTGCCGCCGTGCGGGCCGCGGGCTGCCGCGTGACCTCGCTCCATCCCATGTTCGGCCCCGACACCACGCTCCTGTCCGGCCGGCATGTGATTTTCATCGACCTGGGCCATGCCGAGGCGCTGCACGAGGCGCAGGAGCTGTTCGGTCCCACCATGGCCGAGCGGGTGGTGATGAGCCTGGACGAGCACGACCGGCTCATCGCCTACGTGCTGGGGCTGTCGCACGCCCTGAACATTGCGTTTTTTACCGCGCTGGCTGGTAGTGGCGAGGCAGCGCCACGGCTGGCGCGGATGTCCAGCACCACCTTCGACTCGCAGCTGGAAGTAGCCTCGTGCGTGGCGCAGGAGAGCCCGGATCTGTACTATGAAATCCAGAGCCTGAATGAATACGGCGGTGAATCCCTCGAAGCCTTGCACCGTTCGGTGCAGCGGCTGGTCGAAACGGTCAAGGCTCGTGACGCCGCCGGGTTCAAGGCGCTGATGCAGCAGGGGCGCGCCTATCTGCAGGGGCGCGCCGACGCGAAAACCTGAACGGCCGCGAAAGGTTCGACAGTGGAAGCCAACACCAGGCTGGCGCTCGATGTCGATGCGCTGGCGCGGGAAAACGAGGACCTTCGTGCGCGCCTGCGCATGCTGACCGGCGAGGCGGCCCACAACGCGGTGCTGCTCAAGCGCACCCAGGACCGGGAGCTGACCCTCCTGCGCGCGGACACCCTGCCACAGCTCCTGCGCGCGCTGGTCGAGGGCCTGCGCGACTCCTACGGTCTGGAGGCGGTGTTCCTGGTGCTGCTGGACCCGCAGCATGAAATCCGCCATCTGCTCAGCGGCGGCGGCGATGACCCGGAGGAGTTCGCACGGGTGCTGTTCGTGGATTCGCTGATCGGACTGGCGCCGCAGCTATCGGGCCTGCACAAGCCATGGCTGGGACCGTACTCGGCAGCCGATCACCGCCTGCTGTTCGGCGATGTCACGGGACTGCAGAGCATCGCGCTGCTGCCGCTGCCGCGCATGGACCGGCTGACCGGCGTGCTGTGCTTCGGCTGCAAAGACCCTGCGCGCTTCACACGCCATCACGCCACCGATTTCCTGTCCCATCTCGGCGCGCTGGCGGCCATCTGCCTGGAAAATGCCACCAATCGTGCGCGCCTGCTGCGCGCCGGCATCACCGATTTTCTCACTGGCTGGCATAACCGTCGCTACCTGCAGCAGCGTCTGAAGGAGGAGATCTCGCGCGCGCAGCGGCGTGCCGGGAGCGTCGCCTGCCTGATGCTGGACGTGGACCGCTTCAAGAGCATCAACGATGCCTACGGCCACCTGGCCGGGGACAAGGCCTTGAAAGAAGTGACGCTGCGGGTCGAGGCGCAGATACGCAGCATGGATACGGCAGCGCGCTTCGGCGGCGACGAGCTGGCCATCGTCCTGCCCGAAACCAGCGCCGCGGATGCGGTGCGGCTGGCGGAGCGCATCCGCGAAAGTGTGGCGGCCGTGCCGGTGAAACTCACGCCGCAGATCGAGCAGCGCCTCACCCTGTCGGTGGGCGTTTCGGCGATCGCGCCCGCCCGTCACGAAACCGATCTGAAGTCCCTCGGCGATCATTTGCTCGCCGACGCCGACGCGGCGCTGTATCGCGCCAAGGCCCTGGGCCGCAACCGCGTGCAGACGGCGGGCAGCTAAGAGACGCGCCGGTCACGCTGCAGCAGGAACAGGAACAGCGGCACACCGATGATGGCGGTCAGCGCCCCCACCGGCAGCTGGCGCGGGGCGGCGGCCACTCGCGCCAGCACGTCGGCCAGCGTCAGCAAGATGCCGCCCAGCAGGATCGAGGCCGGCACCAGCGTGCGATGATCGCTGCCGGCCATGAGCCGCACCAGGTGCGGCGTCAGCAGACCGATGAAGCCGATGCCGCCGGCGGTGGTTACCGCCGCCGCGGTGAGCGCGCTGGTGGCGCAGAACAGCGCGATGCGCGCCGGCTGCAGCGCCACGCCCAGGGACTGGGCGGCAAGGTCGCCGCGTGCCAGCACGTTGAGATCACGCGCGCCGGCCACCGCCAGCGTGCCGATGATCAGGAGCGCCGCCAGAGCGGCGCGGGAAAAGGAGGCGACGGACAAATCGCCCATCAGCCAGAACAGCATGCCGCGCAGGCGCGTGTCCTCGCCCAGCGCCAGCATCAGGCTGACTGCCGCGCCGGCACCGGCGGCCACCACCACGCCGGTCAGCAGCAGGCGCTGCGGTGTCCAGCCGCCCCGTCCATGCGCCAGTCCGAACACCAGGAGCGTCGCGGCCAGAGCGCCGCCCGCCGCCGAGGCATCGATCATCCAGCCGCCGAGACCCAGCAGCATGGCGCCCAACGCTGCCACCGCAGCGCCGCCGGAAATACCGAGCACGAAAGGGTCGGCCAGAGGATTGCGCAACAGCACCTGCATCAGCACCCCGGCCAGAGCCAGCAGGCCGCCAGTGCAGAAGGCGTTCAGCGCCCGCGGCAGGCGCAGGTCGAGGATGATCTGGCGCACCAGCGGATCGTGCCGGCCGACCAATGCGCCGAGCGCCTCGCCCACGCCGATGTGTGTGCTGCCCACGGTGATGGCGAGCAGCAGACTCGCCGGCGCGACCAGGATCAGGAGGGATAACAGCCAGCGGGCTTTCATCAGTCCAATATGGAACAATCGCGTCCATGCCGCCAGAGCAACCCGTGGACTACATCGACCCGGAAGGCTACCGAGCCAACGTCGGGATCGTGCTCATGCGGGCTCCCTACGAAGTTTTCCTGGGCGGGCGCCTCGGCGGCCGCGGCTGGCAATTCCCGCAGGGCGGAGTGCGGTTCGGAGAACGGGTGGAGGATGCGCTGTTTCGCGAACTGCACGAGGAGGTGGGATTGGAGCGCCAGGACGTGGAGCTGCTGGGCAGCACTCGCGGCTGGCTGCGCTACCGTCTGCCCAAACAGAACATCCGCGACCGCTGCATCGGACAGAAGCAGCGCTGGTTCCTGTTGCGGCTCTTGGGGGATGAGTCGAGGCTGCGCTTCGACGCGGCCGGCAAC
>JAFEGC010000212.1 GCA_018240265.1 Pseudomonadota bacterium
TTCTGATAGAACACCGACGGCGTGATGCTGATCTTGTCGTTCACCGCGAATTTGAGCGCAGCGCGGAAGGCAACGGTCCGGTTCCAGTTCGCATCCTCCTCGTACACCTTGGTGCGGGTGAACGCCACGGAACCGCCGTACAGCTCGCCGGTGGGATCGATGATCTTGTAGGTGCCGTCTACGTTGTCGACGTAGCCGCCTTCGCGGCGGTAATAGGCGCTGACGCGAAGACCCAGTCGATCCTGGATGAGCGGCACGCCCCAGGCGATGCCGGCCTCGGTGGAGGGCGCGCCGTTCTTCAACGTGGACCATTCACCACGCGCGTTGGCGCTCGACGTCGTGAGGCTGGGCTCGGTCTGGATGAACCGCACCGTGCCGCCTTCGGAGCCCGCGCCAAACAGCGTGCCCTGCGGACCGCGCAGCACTTCCACGCGCTCGGTATCGAACAGTCCGGGAAAGGTGCTGCTCGCGCCGAAGCCCAGGTTGCGCACCTGGATGGGCGTGTCGTCGATGTACACACCGGTGGTGCCGGAACCGGCATCAGAGGAAATGCCGCGGATGGCGATCTGGTTGGCGCCGGTTTGGGCCTGCCGGGTGAGATTCAGGCCTGGTGTCAACCGGACGAGGTCATCGAACTGCTTGACGCCGCGTTCCTGCATCTCCTCGTTGCCGATGGTGCTGACGCTGATGGGCACCTTCGACAGCGGCTCGGCGCGCCGCGTGGCCGTCACCGTGACTTCCTGGATTTCGGTGATCGCCGATTCGTCGCGCGCGCTCTGCGCAAGAATGGGAAAGGAAAACAGCAGCGCGCCCAGGCCGGCCGCCGCCACTGAACCCGCCACCCAACGCCGCGCGGCCTTGCACGACAAATCAACAGATTGAAACCACATGAAACGCTCTCCCATTACCATCATTGCCGCTGCAGCACCGCGTGCGGTTGCTGACATTCCCCTTAAACTCAATATATACCGAGCCGCATCGAAGCCGTCAAAGCCCTCCTCTCGCAATCTCAGCGCGCATTGCTCCGCCCTGAGAACTCATCGAGCGCGTAGGCGGCCGCCCGCGCCTTGGTGGCGATCAACGCCAGCGACTGGGTCAGCGTGGCGAGCGCATCGGCGCGCGCGACGCCAAGGCCGGCCGCCACAGCCGCTTCATCGCTGGCGGTGCCAAGCGAACGGCAGGCTGCCTCGAACGCCGGTGGCGGCGGCGCGGCACGCTGAGCAAAGCGGCTGGCCCAGCCGTTTTCGCTTGCCCAGAAGTTTCTCTCGGCGGCATACACCGGCGCGGACAGTCGCTGACATTGCCGTCCCTCGTAGAAGCCGGTCAATGCCTGGGCGGTGGCTGCGCGGTCTTGACCGCGTAGCGCGGACAGCGCGCGATCCAACGCCTCGATGCGGACCGCGTAAGGCGCCGTGCGCACATCCTGCTCGTAATCGCCATTGTCCATATACATCCACGGCAGAAGCGTATGCCGAACCGATATCAGCAAATGGTTTATGGCGTCCGTGACCTCCCCATCGCGCATCGCCTCCACCGCGAGCGCGGCCGCGCGCAGTTCTTTCAAGGCCGCGCGCGCATCGGCGAAATCAGCATCCTTCGCCTTGGCGGCATCGCGCGTGAGCAGCCCGTCCACTTGCCCGGCCAGCGAGCTCAACACGACCGGCAGGCGTTCCAGGTTCGCGGCGCGCATGAGGTCGAGCGCCAGCACACGCAGGTTCATGTCCATGTCCTGGAAACGCTCGGGACGATACACGTCGAGCTGCGTGTGATAAATGGGGAAATAGCTGTCATCGATGGTGATGAGGCTGGCGAGCCCGGCGCCGCCCACGAGGCCGAAATTCCAGGCATCGGTGGTGCTGCCCACGGTGGGTCGCACCGACACTCGACCGGCCAATCCGAGATCCGCCAGCAGCGAGCGATGATAATCCAGCAGATCCGCCGAAGTGGCGAGCACCGTCTGCTTGGAGGTCCAGCCGAAGCCATCAATGTTGAATATCAGCGCGGCATTGCGCATGACTTCCGGGTGGCGCAGCACGAACGCATAGGACCCGGCCAGCCAGTCGCGCTCCGGATCCTCGAGTCCCGCCTCCTCGCTTCCCGCCGCCACGAACAGCATGGAGCGGCGCGGCTTGAACGGGGCGGCGCTGAACACCCGCGCCATCTCCAGCACCGCCGCCGCGCCGCTGGTGTCGTCGGCGGCGCCGCGGAACCAGCGGTCGAAATGGCCGGAGACCATGACCCACTCGTCGGGCCGCTGCGTGCCGCGGAGCGTTGCGATCACGTTGCGCGACGTGCCATCGCCCACCACGACATGGTTGTTCAGCTCGATCTGTAACGGCCCCGCGGCCAGCCGCTGCTGCAGCGCCTTGGCCGAGCGCAGGCTGATCGCCGCCGTCGGTAGCTGCTCATGAGCCCAGAGGCTGTCCTGCCGCAGAGCATCGGCCTGGTCCGGACCTGCAGCGTAATGGTCGTAAAACAGAATCCCCGCCGCACCATGATGCGCGGCCTCGGTGATCTGCGCCGGCGGCCAGTCGCGTTTCTCGCGATGCACCAGCACCACCTTGCCACGCACCTCGCCGATGCGCGCATAGTCGGGCGCATAGCCTTCGCCGGCATCCACCAGCGCGGCCCGCAGCAGCCGGCCGCCCTCGGCATTGCCGCGCGCGAAGTCCACGCCATCGCGCCGGCCCCAAGTCGTGCCGGTGGCATGCAGGCTGATGGCGGGTATCGCCTGGCCGTCGGCCCGCAGCGTCACCGGATCGTAGCGATAGGCGCGGACCGGGTATTCTTCCACGCGCACGGTAAGCCCGAGCTCGCGAAAGCGATCGGCAAGATGCCGCGCCATAGCGGCTTCCTCGCCGCTCCCCGACACGATGGAATCATCGCCCACGCCGTTGGCAGACTTGATGATGTCCTCGGACAGGTGCTGGATATCGGCGCGTACCCGCGCCGCGTCGAGCAATTGCAGGAGCTGGCGTTCCTGCGGCGCGATACCGGCCTGCACGGCTGCGCGGGTCGAGCCCGTTGAGCACGCCGCCAATGCGGCGCAGATGAACCATCCTTTGCCACGCATGACGACATCCCCATCGATACTTCACTGCTAAAATAACTATACCGTGAGCGGCGAGCGCATGTCACCCCGAGCCCCAGTATCGCGATCCTCGGCCCGGGAAGCAGGCGTGGCGGCAAGCATCGCGGCGGCGGCGCGCTTGTACCTGTGGCGGCCACTACCCGATACCGGCATCGCCGTGAACCGCAGCGTCAGCCTGGGTTTCACCCTGCTCGCTCTCGGCCGCCGCAACCGTTCGCTACCACTATCTGGATCTTCGCGGTGCTGGCGCCGCTGGCCGTCGTCGGCACCTTCATGGCCAGCTATTTCGAAGCGCCGCTGGCGTGGATCATTCCCGGCATCACGGCCTTGATCATCGCCGCCTATGCGGCGCACGCGCATCGCCGCGGCGCTGGCGCGGGTGGCGCCGCATTCGGGAAACGCTCCACAGGCTTACTTTCTGGGCTTCGCCGGCGATGGCGAGGAGCGCGTGTTCGAGCAGGAAGTCAAGCTAGCGGCCGCCGCCATCGGCCGACGCTACGGCACCGTGGGCCACTCGCTGCTGCTGATCAACGATGAGCGCGACCTGGATTCGCAGCCGTTGGCCACCGTGGCGGGGCTGGAACTGGCGCTGAAGGGCTTGGCGGCCAAAATGGATCCGCGGCAAGACATCCTGTTCCTGGTGTTGTCCTCGCATGGCTCGGACGATCCGCTGCTCGCAGTGTCGAACGCCGGTATGCCCTTGAACCAGCTGGATGCGCAAGCCGTGGCCTCGGCTCTCGACGATGCCGGCATTCGCCACCGCGTCATCATTATCTCGGCCTGCTATGCCGGCGCCTTCATTCCCTCGCTGCGCAACGAGGATACGATCATCCTGACCGCGGCCGCGGCTGACCGCACCTCCTTCGGCTGCGGCAGCGATCGCGAGCTGACTTATTTTGGCGAAGCCTTGTTCCGGGACACGCTGCCCCGCGCCGCCGGCCTCACACAGGCATTCGAGCAGGCCGCACGCGCCCTGGCTGCACGCGAAACGGCTGAGCACGAAACGCCTTCGCATCCGCAGGCGTTCTACGGTGCGCAAATGATTGCTCGGCTTACCGACTTCGAGCGGCGGCATCATCCGCCGCCCGAAGCCGGAAACAGACCGTAAAGAACAGCGAACTACGCGGCCTTGGCCAGCTCCGCATCGATGGCGGCCAACAGCCGCGGATCATCTGCCGCCACATCGGGCAAGAAGCTCCCTACCACCGTGCTCACGGGCACTCCTCGTGTTGCGATCATTTGCTCGAAGTCGCGTCCTTGACGGCGGAAGCCGCGTCGTGCGCCGCTTGTTTGGCATCCGCGGCAGCGTCCTTCGCAGCCTCCTTGGCATTCGCCGCGGCATTGGCCGCGCCTTCCTTCAGATTGGATGCCGCATCGCTGGCGGCCTGTTTGGCACTTGCCGCCGCATCGCTTGCCGCATCTTTTGCGTCGACCGCGGCGTCTTTGGCCGCGGAAACGGCGTTGCTGGCGGCATCATGTAAATTTTCCGCCGCCGCCTTGGTGCTGTCCACGGCCTTGTCCATCGCGCCGTCGTGCTTGTCGCACCCCGACAGCATGACACCCCCCAGCATGGCCGCCAGAAAAAGCATGGATCGCTTCATGAAAACTCCCTCCGTGTTGCATAGTTTGTTGCACCGTCGCAGTGATACGGCGGTTCCAGACGGACAATACAATGAATCCGGCCCGGCTGTACATTTGATGTGCTACCGTTACCCTTGCCACTGCGGTCATCGTGTCAAGGTAAGCAAAATTCTTCAGCTGGATGCAACCATTGTTAACGTGGGACTGTCTCACGGGTTTCCGGCATCACTTTCAGACTCTTTAAAATTCATGTTGATACTCACCCGCAAGAGCGGAGAGACCATCCGTATCGGCGACTCCATCGCCGTCACGGTGCTGGAAATCAAGGGCAACCAAATTCGGCTGGGAATCGCTGCCCCTCGAGACGTCGCCGTGGATCGCGAAGAAGTGGCCATGCGCAAAAAAGCCGAACAGGACACCCGGCAGGACACCAAGTAGCCTCCCC
>JAFEGC010000213.1 GCA_018240265.1 Pseudomonadota bacterium
CCGAAAGCCGCCAAGGTTGGCGACCCGGCATTCATATATGCAGCCTCGCAGGGCATTTTCGCACGCAGCAACATTCGTTCGGCGGCAAAGGCCAAGGATGAATTGCGTTGGCCCGGCGTTTATGAGGGAGAAATTGGCGAGATTCGGTTGTTGCAGCAGTTCGTGCCGCTGAACCACATACGGGCCGAGATGCCGGATTTTGGGTGGCCGCGCTGTCCCCGGAGTTTTACGACGGTCAAAGGTGGCCTGGTAGGGCAGCTCGAAAGCGTCGTTGCCGATTATCAGAAAAAGGAGGTCTGAGCGAGCGCCCGACCGCTGGATCATGGCCCTGTCGCAGGCAGCATCGGCATCGTGCTGCCGCTTGGGACCGCGGCCGATACCAAAGCACCGCGCACCGACTCAACGCAGCGCCTGCACCACCGCCGCGAAGAAATCGCCATCCTCGATCACTTCCTCCGCTGAACTGGGTTTGGGCCGCGCACTCAGCACCGCGATCACCACGCGCTCTCGGCGATTGACGTACAGGTACTGGCCGAAAATGCCGATGCCCGTGAATGCTCCAGCGTGCACCGCCTGATCCTGGGGAAACGTCCACCAGAAGTAACCATAGTCGGTGAACTTGCCGCCGATATCCGCGCCGCTTCCGGCTTCATCGAACCACCCGGCGGGCACCAGACGCCGGCCTTCGATCACACCGTCCTGCTGCACCAGCCAGCCGAAGCGTGCGAAGTCGCGCAGCGTGGCGGACAGGCCGCTGCCGCCGATGCCCATGCCGCCGGCGGATTCGGTCCACCAGCGCGCGTCGGACTCCATACCCCAGGGCGCCCAGATTTTCTCGCGCAGGTAGTCGGCCAGCCGCCGATGCGTCGCGCCTTCGATGATGGCGCCCACGACATTGGTCTCACCGGTGTCGTAGTGCCAGCGTGTGCCCGGCGGCGCCGCGCGTTTCAGGTCATGCATGTACCGGAGCAGCGCGGGAACATACCGCGTGATGGGATCATCGAGACTGTGGATGGCGCCGTCCTGCAGCGCCGCGCCCACTAGCGTGGAGGTCACGGACTTGGCGATGGAAAATGACGGCCAGTGCGTTTGCGCCGATGCACCCAGCTCGTAGTCCTCGAGCGCCACCTTGCCGTTTTTCAGGACAAGCAGTCCCGCGACGCGGTTCAACGCGAGATAGTCGAACAAATCGCAATGCCGGCCTTTCGAATCGAAATGCACGTTGGTGAGCGGCGTGGGCGCACGCGGTAGTGCGCGGACGGCGGGTCCTGTCTTCACCGGCGCCGATGGAAACCACTGGTCGCTGTGCATGAACCAACGGACCTGCGTATCGGGGCGCATCTCGCCGCTGTAGACCAGGCGTACGTCGGCGCCGTCAGCAGCAGTGGCGGTGCGTAGCGCCGGCGACAGCATCAGCGCGAGGACGGCGAGCCAGGCGTGGCTGCGAGCGCGAGGCGCAGCGAGCTTCACACCGAGATAAATGAGATAGAGCGCACCGCCGAACTTGACCACCGAGAAAGCCGTCGCCGATGTTGCCAGCAGTACCGACAGCCCAAAGGTGGCTGCCAGGAACAACCAAGAATCATGGATGCCGAACATGGTTCATTTCTGCGGTGCGGATCGTGCAGGAAGCGTAGCATCCACGTGCCGGCGCCGGAAGAATGTACGGAGGCGACGTTCTAGCAACCAGGTGGAAATCGGCCTTACGGAAGCCTATCTTGTGCATTCCGCCGCGGGTTCACCGGCCGTCGGCGGGATTTTCTTGGACACTGAACAACAAGCGTGGGAAAAGGGACATGAACAAAGCCGTCGCGGAATTTTTGGGTACTTTGTGGCTGGTGTTGGGGGGTTGCGGATCGGCGGTTCTGGCCGCCGCGTTTCCGCAGCTGGGTATTGGTTTTTACGGCGTGGCGCTGGCCTTCGGCTTGACCGTGGTTACCATGGCCTATGCCGTGGGGCCCATTTCAGGAGGACATTTCAATCCGGCGGTCACGGTGGGCGTATTCGCAGCGGGGCGCATGACGCCGGTCTCCGCGGTACAGTACATCATCGCCCAGGTGCTGGGCGCCATCGCCGCGAGCGCGATACTGGCCTACATCGCCTCCGGCAAACCCGGCTTCGACCTGGTGGCCAGCGGCTTCGCGGCCAATGGCTACGGTGAGCATTCGCCCGGCCATTACGCGCTGCGCTCGGCCTTCGTCTGCGAAGTGGTGATGACCTTCTTCTTCCTGCTGATCATCCTGGGCACCACCGCCAAGCGCGCCGCCGCAGGTTTCGCGCCGCTGGCCATCGGCCTTTCGCTGACGATCATCCATCTGGTCAGCATTCCGGTGACCAACACCTCGGTGAATCCGGCGCGCAGCACGGGGCCGGCACTGTTCGTCGGCGGCTGGGCACTGGAGCAGCTGTGGCTGTTCTGGGTGGCGCCCATCCTGGGCGCGATACTGGCTGGCGCGGTGAGCCGCTGGCTCGGATCGGAGGACTGACGAGGTGCGCAGAAGCAGGCCGCCGCACCGGCTTCCGCCCATCGTTGAAGCAGCTTTATGCGAGATTTTCGGCTCGGCCGTCTGCCGCGTCCGGCTGGTGCCGCATTCGTGGTACGCGCGCCTGCATGGTCGGGCCGCCGCCACCACGCGCCGCAACGTCATTTATCTGCGCGGGAGCCTGGCGCAATTCGCCGCCGATCCCGCGCTGATGCTGCACGAATATTTTCATGTGATCCGCCAGTGGCGCCCGCGGCGGCTGACCCTGGTGCGCTACCTGGTGGAGTGCCTGCGGCACGGATACTGGAACAACTGCTTCGAATGCGAAGCGCGTGATTTCACCAACGCGCATTTGCAGCGCGTGATGGCCTTGTTGCAACAGAAAGAGGCCTCTCCCACGCAGGCGGCGGTGCGTCGCGTGGTGAGCTTTCGCAATATGAAGGAGAGCTACGGCTCGCGTCGCTCCGCCTGAAAAACATCGCTCGGCGGCAGCCGGCGCGGTGGGGTCTTCGCGAGCAGGCACAGCAACGTGCCCGCCAGCGTGCAAATGACGGCTGTGGTGGGATACAGATAAAACCAGAGAGCCATGAATGCGGCCGAGCCGCATATCAGGCCAATCAACCACGCCGCCGATCTCGGTACATCACTCATCGTAGACATTCCTGATCGCCATCATTGTGTTCGACAGGGTCTCAAGTGTGGCGCTGCAACACCCGCCGTGCAAATACGGCATACTCCGCAGTCCACCGTCGGCCGCTCGCCTCCGAGCCGCGTCGGCGGAACCCCTAGTACACGCGACAGCTTCAACCCAGCATGCTTTCACGGCGCCAATGTCGCGCCGTCAGCGCGAACAGCAGGGCCGCCAGCAGCAGGGACACCAGTCCCGAGACCAGCATGTCGCTCACCGAAGGCGTTTGTCCCCGCAGCACATCGGTCATGAGCAAGTGCTGGCTCAAGGAGGGAATGGGCATCAGCGAGCTTCTGGATTTCAGGGAGTAGATGCTGGCGAAGGCGATGGGGAGCGTGGGCACCAGCAGCACGGCGGTCAGCCAGGTCTGCGCTTCGCGATAACTTCGCGTGAACGAGGCCACGAAGCTCATCAACGCCGCGCCCAGGGGCACGAAGGGCAGGCAGACGGCGAACAGCTGCAACGCCTGCAGCCAACCCAGGTTGGAGCTCATGCCCAGCTTCTCCAGCGGCACGAAGCGGAAGGCCACCACGAAGGCCGCCAGCGTGATGGCCAGCGAAATGCCCATGTAGGCGCAGGTGGCGAGCAGCTTGCCGCCGATCAGCGAGGCGCGCGCCACCGGCAGCGTGAGCAGCGCCTCCAGTGAACCGCGCTCGCGCTCGCCCGCGGTGCTGTCGATGGCCAGGTACAACCCGCCCATCAGCAGCGCGAACAGCACGAAATAGGTCATGAACCCCAGCACCACGACGGCGCGGCCGGCGGGCGTGGCCACGTCGACGTCGTCCACGGCCAAAGGCATGACGATGGAAGGGTCAAGACCGTAGAGCTGCAGCCGGAGCTGTGCGATCTGGCTGCCGAACCCTGCCAACAGTATCTTGGCGCGCTCCACGTGCTTGCGCCCCTGGGAATCCGAGCTGTCGGCGAACAGCAGGAGCGGCGCCGGCCGGCCCTCGCGGAAGCGCTCCGCGTAATCGGGCGGCACCCACAGCACCATCTGCGCGCCGCCCTGGGATACCACAGCGCGCGCACCGGGCTCGTTCAGTTCGACGCGCGTGAGCTGCGCGCCCTGCGATTCGAGGAAGGCGGTGAGCGTGGGCGCGCGCGCAGCTCCCGACACGGTCATCCGCAGCGGCACCTCGGTGTCGGTCACGCTCTGATCCACGGTGCGCGTCACGATGAAGGCGAACAGCAGCGGCCCGAACAGCGGTCCGAACAGCAGCGCCGACAGGAGCGTGCGCCGGTCGCGCAGGTTCTCCAGGAATTCCTTGCGAAAAACACAGAGCAGCGCGCGCATCAGGTCATGCCCTCCGCCGAGCCCAGTACCTGCAGGAAAGCCTCCTCCATGCTGGCCGCGCCCAGCCGTTCACGCAAGCGAGCCGGCGCCTCGTCCGCCAGCACGGTGCCCGAACCGATGATGACCACCTGGTCGCACAGCGCGCCAACCTCCTGCATGACATGCGACGAAAACAGAATGCAATGGCCCTGCGCGCGCAGCATCGACAACAGCTCGCGCAGGTGACGGATGGCCATCACGTCCAGGCCGTTGGTGGGTTCATCGAGAATCAGGTTGCGCGGGGAGTGCACCAGCGCGCGCGCCAGCGCCGTCTTGACGCGCTGGCCCTGCGAAAATCCGCGGGCGCGGCGGTCGAGGAAGGGATGCAGGTCGAGCGCATCGGCCAGCGGCGCGATGCGCCGTTCGATCTGCGCGGCATCGAGCCCGTGCAGCGTGCCGAAATAGGCGATGTTCTCGCGCGCGGTGAGATTGCCGTACAGCCCGGCCGAATGCGGCAGCACGCCGAGCCGGGCCCGCGCCGCGGAGATTTCCCCGGCGATATCCAGACCGTCGATCAGCGCGGCGCCCGAATCGGGTTGCAGCACACCGTACAGCAGGCGCAGCGTGGTGGATTTGCCCGCGCCGTTGG
>JAFEGC010000214.1 GCA_018240265.1 Pseudomonadota bacterium
CGTGGAACCGGACAGCATGGTGCTGCCGGTCAATGGCACGCGCGAGGCGTTGTTCTCCTTCACCCAGGCGATGATCGATCCGTGCGGCAACGAGCAGGTGGTGATCCCCAACCCGTTCTACCAGATCTACGAAGGCGCGGCGCTCCTGGCCGGCGCCGGCGTGCACTACCTGCCCGCGCTCCCCGCCTCGCGCTATCTACCGGATCTGGATCAGGTACCCGCGGCGGTGTGGAAGCGCTGCCGCATCCTTTTCCTGTGCAGTCCCGGCAACCCGACCGGCGCGGTGATGAGCCAGGTCTATCTGCAACACGCGCTGGAACTGGCCGAACGCCATGATTTCGTGATCGCCAGCGACGAGTGCTACGCGGACATCTACTTCGACGAGGATGCCCCACCGCCTGGTCTGCTGCAGGCGGCGCTTGCCAGCGGACACCACCGTTTCGAACGCTGCATGGTGTTCCAGAGCCTGTCCAAGCGCTCCAGCGTACCCGGCATGCGCTCGGGGTTCGTGGCCGGCGACCCGGACCTGCTCGCCTCTTACCTCAAGTATCGCACCTATCACGGCTGCGCCATGCCCATCCACGTTCAGCGCGCCAGCATCAGCGCCTGGGCCGATGAGGCGCATGCGCGCGCCAACCGCAAGTTGTACCGGCAGAAGTTCGACGCGGTATTGCCCATCTTGAGCCAGGTGCTGGCGGTGGACCGGCCGGACGCGGCGTTCTATCTCTGGCCCGACGTGCGCGGCGATGACGAGGTGTTCGTGCGCGAATTGTTCCGCGCCAAGAACATCACCGCCCTGCCGGGCTCTTATCTCGCCCGCGACATCCACGGGGTAAATCCCGGTGCCGGTCGGGTGCGACTGTCGCTGGTGGCATCGGTTGAAGAATGCGTGCAGGCCGCCGAGCGTATTCGGGATTTCATTCTGGGACGATGAGGATCAGCCTTGAGCGAACACATGCGACAGATCATCGAGACTGCCTTCGAGCAGCGCGCCACACTCAACCCGCAGAGCGCCGCCGCGCCGATACGCGAGGCGGTGGAGGCCGCGCTCGCCGAACTAGACGGCGGCCGGCTGCGGGTCGCGGAAAAAACCGCGCGCGGCTGGCAGGTCAACGAATGGCTGAAGAAGGCGGTGCTGTTGTCCTTCCGTTTGCAGGACAACGCGCCCATGAACGCGGGAGCCTTAAGCTTTTACGACAAGGTGCCGTTGAAATACACCGGCTGGGATGCGGTCCGCTTCGCAGCCGCCGGCGTGCGCGTGGTGCCACCCGCCACCGTGCGCCGCGGCGCCTTCATCGCGCCCAATGCCGTGCTCATGCCCAGCTACGTGAACATCGGCGCCTACGTGGACAGCGGCACCATGGTGGACACCTGGGCCACAGTGGGCTCCTGCGCGCAGATCGGGCGTAACGTGCACCTGTCCGGCGGCGTCGGTATCGGCGGCGTGCTGGAGCCTCTGCAGGCCAACCCCACCATCATTGAGGACGGCTGCTTCATCGGCGCGCGCTCAGAAATCGTCGAGGGCGTGATCGTGGAAACCGGCGCGGTGATTTCCATGGGCGTGTTCATCGGCCAGAGCACGCGCATTTACGACCGCGAGCGCGATGAAATCCTGTACGGACGCGTTCCCGCCGGCGCCGTGGTGGTGCCCGGCTCGCTGCCGGCGGCAAACGGCAAGTATTCGCTGAACTGCGCGGTGATCGTCAAGCGCGTGGATGCGCAGACGCGGGCCAAGACGTCGATCAATGAGCTGTTGCGGAATACGGATTGAAGCCTTTCGCACGAGGCGGGAGAGGCTATTTTTTCGGCGGGCGGGGCCGCGCGAGACGCAGCGGAAAAAATCAGCCAAACCGCCCGGTAATGTAGTCTTCGGTAAGCCGCTGCAACGGATTGGTAAAAATGCGATCCGTAGGCCCCACTTCGATCAGATCCCCCAGATGAAAGTACGCCGTGCGCTGTGACACGCGCGCCGCCTGCTGCATGTTGTGCGTGACGATGACGATGGCATAGTTGCCGCGCAGTTCGTCAATCAAGTCCTCGATCTTGGCGCTGGCTATCGGGTCGAGCGCCGAGCAGGGCTCGTCCATGAGGATGACTTCCGGATTCACGGCGATGGTGCGCGCGATGCACAGGCGCTGCTGCTGGCCGCCGGACAGGCCGGTGCCTGGCTGATTCAGTCGGTCCTTGACCTCCTCCCACAGGCCGGCGCGCTGCAGGCTGGTCTGCACCAGTTCATCGAGCTCGACCCGGTCGGCCGCGAGGCCGTGGATGCGCGGACCGTAGGCCACGTTTTCGTAAATGGACTTCGGGAAGGGATTGGGCTTCTGGAACACGATACCGACGCGGGCCCGCAACTGCACCACGTCCTGCTTGCGGTCGTAGATGTCCTGCCCGTCCAGGGTGATGTCGCCCGCGACACGGCAGTTCTCGATGGTGTCGTTCATGCGGTTCAGGCAGCGCAGGAAGGTCGACTTGCCGCAGCCGGAGGGGCCGATCATGGCCACCACCTCGTTGCGCGCGATGTCCAGGCTCACATCCTTGATGGCGTGCTTGTCGCCGTAATACACGTTGACCTGGCGCGCGCTCATGATCGGATCATCCACGCTCACCCGGCCGGCGGTCTTGTGCGCAACCGTGGTTTTGTCGGTGGCAGTCAAGGATTCCGGTGCCGTCATCGGCTCTCCCAGATTGCCGGACAGATCCGGTCGCAAGGTTTCGATTTCGATCACCATAGACTACTACCGTCCGCCTGGATTACCAGCGCCGTTCGAGACGCTGGCGCAGAAACACCGCCGCTCCGTTCATGACCAGCAGGAACGCCAGCAACACCATGATCGCACCCGAGGTGCGCTCGACGAAGGCGCGCTCCGGGCTGTCGGCCCACAGGTACACCTGCACCGGCAGCGCCGTGGCCGGATCGGTGAAGCCACCCGGCACGTTAACCACGAAGGCCACCATGCCGATCATCAGGAGCGGCGCCGTCTCGCCCAGCGCCCGCGCCATGCCGATGATGGTGCCGGTGAGCATGCCCGGCAGCGCCAGCGGCAGCACGTGGTGCGTCACCACCTGCATGGACGATGCGCCTATGCCAAGCGCCGCTTCGCGGATCGATGGCGGCACCGCCTTGATGGCCGCGCGGCTGGCGATGATGATGGTGGGCAGCGTCATGAGTGTGAGCACCAGTCCGCCCACCAGCGGCGCCGAGCGCGGCAGCCCGAAAATATTGATGAACACGGCTAGACCGAGCAGGCCGAACACGATGGAGGGCACGGCGGCCAGGTTGTTGATGTTCACCTCGATCAGGTCGGTCCAGCGGCTGCGCTTAGCGAACTCCTCCAGGTAAATGGCCGCGGCGACACCGATCGGGAAGGACAGCAACAGCGTGATCAGCAACGTGAACAACGAACCCGCCACCGCGCCACGGATACCCGCCTGCTCCGGCTCGCGCGAATCCCCATTGGTGAAAAATCCGCTGTTGAAGCGCAACTCCAGCAGGCCTTTGGCCTTGAGCGCCTCGATCCAGTCCAACTGCCGATCCGACAGCGGCCTGCCCTCCTCATTCTCGGCGCGTGTGATGCGGCCCTTCATCGCCATGTCGGTGTTGTCGCGCGCCAGCACCCAGACCGATTCGGTCTTGCCGACCAAGCCGGGATCATTCGTCACGCGCTTCTGCAGGGCATAACCCGCGTCGTCGGACAACAGCGCGTCGAGCTGCTTCAGATTGGCCCGCCCCTCGACCTCCGGGAACAGCGCGCGCAACGCCGCCCGCGCCACGGCCTGGTAGTCGCCTTGCGCCAGCGACTGCGCGGAAGCGCTGCCGTCCGGTTCCACCAGCGCCGGATCGTAGCCGACCTCGAGCCTGATGTAGGACTGGCGGAATGAGCCGTAGCCCTTGCCGATGATGTTCGCAAACAGCACCACCACGAAAAAAATGCCCAGGAATACCGCCAGGCGCCCATACCAGCGGAAGCGGCTCTCGGCGCGGCGGCGGCGCTTGATGGAGCGCTCCACCAGCGCCATGGTCTGCTGCGCCGAACGCATGGATGGCCTGCCCGCGCCGCGGCTATTCATACTGCTCCCGGTACCTGCGTACCACGCGCAGCGCCACCACGTTCAGCAACAAGGTCACCACGAACAGCACCAGCCCCAGCGCGAACGCCGCCAGGGTCTTGGGGCTGTCGAACTCCTGGTCGCCCACCAACAAGGTGACGATCTGCACCGTCACCGTGGTCACGGCCTCAAACGGATTGGCGGTGAGATTCGCCGCCAGTCCCGCCGCCATCACCACGATCATGGTCTCGCCGATGGCGCGCGACACCGCGAGCAGCACGCCGCCGACGATGCCGGGGAGCGCCGCCGGCAGCACCACGCGCCGGATGGTCTCCGACTTGGTGGCGCCCAGACCGTACGAGCCGTCGCGCAGGGCCTGCGGCACCGCCGACAACATGTCGTCGGCGAGTGAAGAAACGAAGGGAATGATCATCACGCCCATCACCAGCCCGGCCGACAGCGCGCTCTCCGAAGCGACGTTCCAGCCCATGGATTCGCCGAACTGGCGCAAGCTGGGTCCCACGCTCAAGGCCGCGAAAAATCCGTATACGACCGTGGGAATTCCCGCCAGTATTTCCAGGAAGGGTTTGGTCGCGGTGCGAAACCGCCGGTCGGCATACTCGGCCAGGTAGATGGCGCAGAACAGACCGATAGGCACCGCCACCGCCATGGCGATGCCGGAAATCATCAGCGTGCCCACGAACAGCGGCACCGCACCGAAGGCGCCGGAGGCGCCCACCTGATCGGTGCGAATGGCCATCTGCGGACTCCAGTGCGTGCCGAACAGGAAGCTCAGTATCGGCACCTGCTTGAAGAACAGGAGCGATTCGTACAGCACCGATACCACGATGCCGACGGTGGTGAAGACCGCCAGCATCGAACATAGCAGCAGCAGCGCGCGCGCGATGGCCTCCACCTGGTTGCGTGCGCGCAGTTCCTTGGCGATGCGTCGGCGCGCCAGCAGCAGCCCGCCCATGGCAATCAGCAGCGCCAGCACCGACAATCCCATGCGCGCAG